>JAHQWZ010000155.1 GCA_029856425.1 Candidatus Thorarchaeota archaeon | reverse complement strand
GGATAAGGAGCAGGAATTCGAGAAGCTGAAAACTGAACGAGAGAAGATAGACGAAGCGGTGAAAGACAAGCGAGTTCATCAGCTTGAGTTGAAGGAGAATCTTCGAAATTTCAGATTCCGTCATGAAGAGATACGCGAGGAACAGACTGCCAATGAGAAAGCAGTCTATAGACTCCAAACAGAACAATCACGACTCGAAACCGACTTGGTTGGTCTAACAGCAGAGCTTAACGAGCTAGCAGATGCCAGTGAAGAGATTGCAAAAAGAACAAAGGAGCGAGAACTGACCTATAAGGAGATTGATGACTTCGATGACAAGATTAAGGAGTTCGAGAGAGAACTCGAGGTTCTTGGACCTGTTAACTTGAAAGCTCTTACCGACTATGATATCGAGAAAGACCAATACGAGGAGATTGTCGACAAAAAGACCCGGCTTGAGGAGGAACATAAGGAGATTCTCGCTTTTATGGAGGAAATTGAAGCCGAGAAGACTAGAAAGTTCCTGCAGGTGTACAATGATATTGCTGATAATTTTGCAAAGGTCTTTGCAAAGCTGTCGCCTGAAGGCGAAGCAACACTCATGCTTGAGAACCCAGAACATCCATTGATGGGTGGTATCACCGTAAGATCCAAGCCAAGAGGAAAAGAGCTGGTCACTCTGGATGCAATGAGTGGCGGAGAGAAGACTATCACGGGTCTTGCGCTCATATTTGCAATCCAGATGTATAATCCAGCAAGCTTCTATGTGTTTGATGAGATTGATGCAGCGCTGGATGATGTCAACGCCCATAATGTCGCTCTTCTTATTGCGGAGATGGCGAAATCATCCCAATTCATTGTTGTTTCCCTGAGAACGACTACAGTTAGAAAGGCGGATCTTCTAGTAGGGGTTTCAAATCAGGATGGCATATCAAGAATCGTAAAACTCGATTTGGAAGAGGTGGCGGAAGTAGCATGAGTGATGAGGACAGTTCACCCTTCTGGGCATCACCGCCATATATTCTCCTCACTGATGTACTTCAACTGGACAAAATCGAGCCATGGAATGTTGATGTTGGAAAGCTTGTGGCGGGGTTTATTCGCGAGATGAAACGACTGGGGGATATTGACTTTCGGATCTCTGGAAGTGCATTATACTCGGCATCAGTCATCTTCATGAAGAAAACCCGTGAGCTTGTTGAGCTTGGAATTCTTCCGCCGGAAACTGCTGATGACGACGAAGAACTTGTCATACCTCTAATTAGACCGCCTTTCAGAGTAAGTAACCAGCGTGTGACTCTTCAAGAACTGCTGATAGCGATGGACAGATTACTAAGCCAAGGTTCTCGAACCCGTACTGCTCCACAAAAGAAAAGGTATCGACCCAGTACGGAACCAATGGACTTCAAAATGGAAACAACGCGGGCAGATGTTGAGGAAAATATAACTGAAGTCTATAATGACCTCTTGAAGATAATGGAGATTGGTGAAACAGCAAAGTTTGTTGATATTCTCATGAACAATACAAGAAGGGAGATAGTCCGTGTCTTCTTTGCACTACTGCATCTCCATGGAAGGGCTTTCATAGACATCTGGATGGATGAGGACGAAGTAATCTGGGTGAAAATGCTCCCAATCCCACCACCACCTTCAGAAGAAGACGAAGAGATACAACCATCTATTGAAACGAAGTGAGTTCTATGGATGATGATAAGGTAAAATTGGAAGCCGCCCTGTACGTGGCTGGCAGGCCTATCTCAATAGAAGAGCTTGCTGCTGTCATCGGGAAAGCTGAATCCTCCACTAGGCGTGTCTTGGAAGAGATTGGCCACACGTACAATAAGCGAAAGGGAGCGCTTGAAATAGTGGAGCTTCCAAGAGAACGGTGGGTGATGCAACTCAAACCCGAATTGACCCCTCATGTGGCAAAGCTCATCCCTGGCGGACTCCTATCATTTGCCACACTTCAGACGTTGGTCTATGTAGCCCTGAAGCAACCGATTCTTCAATCAGAACTCGTGACTGAGAGGGGAACTCACTGCTATGACCATATCAAGGAACTGGTTGAAAAGAAGTTCATAGAAGCTATGCCTGAAGGGCGGAGCAAACTGCTGAAGACAACGACTCTCTTTGCTGACTACTTCGGCTTAGACCATGACCGAATCCGTATGAAGGCTCAGCTAAAACACAAAATGAAACGCATTTTAGAAGAGCAGCAAGAGATAGAAGCAAGGGCTGAGTTGGGATTCTAGTGTTTAGAACTGACTGAACCAATCATCATCTTGCTCTCTTAACAAACTCGTGGAATTGGTTCTCCGTAGGGTACTTGGACTATCTTGCTCCCACCAATCTCTGTCTTCATAACCACTCGAGAGACACCCTCAGTCACACGTCCAATTTTGCAGCATTCACTTGTTGCTTCGTGTTCTCGTAGAGCCTTTAGAACTTCATCTGCCTTTGATGGGTCAACTGTCATGACTGCGGTCCCCTCACAACTCATGTGTAAAGCATCTAGACCAAGAATCTCGCACAATGAATCAACTGCGGGTCGTATTGGAATACTGCTTTCTTGAATCTCAAATTCCACTCCAGACTTTGAGGCAATCTCATTCAATGCAGCTGCTGTGCCCCCACGGGTGGGGTCCTTCATCGCATGCACACCCCCTACATCGAGGCACGCACGGATTGGGTCCCATAATGGCGCAATGTCACTGGTAAGATCGACATCAAACTCAAGACCCTCTCTATGGGCAAGCAGCGATGTTCCATGGTCGCCTATTGGTCCTGTCACGATGATGTCGTCACCGGGTTTTGCACCGCTGTCTGCTATTGGTTGATCTCCATAGACAAGGCCAATACCAGTTGTAGACATCACGAGGCTGTCAATTGTGCCTTTAGGCATGACTTTCGTGTCCCCGGCGATCATTGCTACCCCAATAGGTTCAATCACATCATTCAACGACTTGAGGATGGCCTGCAAGGTGGCAATCTCAAAGCCCTCTTCCACAATAATAGTATTTGTCATGGCCATCGGCTGTGCACCCATAACTGCAAGATCATTCACTGTACCACAGGCAGTCAGTGTTCCGATGTTGCCACCAGGGAAGAACAAAGGATGGATAGTATGAGCATCTGTACAGACAATTAGTCTAGTGTCATCAAGTTGAAGAGTAGCACCATCATCCATCTCATCGAGACCTATTGCTCCGAGTTTCCTGTGACTAAATGAAGGTATAATCAAATCCTCCAGCAGGCGTTGCATCACCTTTCCGCCAGCGCCATGTGCCATCTCTATTCGAGTCATTGCTTTGCCTCCTCTGAAATTATAGATACCTCTATTCGTATTTGAACCGGTCTGTTGGGACTGTCATTGGTCACGGTAACTTGGCCAGTAAGCAAGACTTAAAACCACTCTGCAGTGAGCGACAGTGACCCAACCAAGAGGTGGTCAGAAATGGGTGTCTGGCATAGACGATCTGGTCGCACAAAAACAGGCTCAAGACTCAGGCGATTCAGAGGAAAGAGAAAACATGAGATGGGCCGCACTCCCACAGAAACAGTGGTGGGAGAAACCAAAAGGAAAGCCATAGGGAGCAAGGGTAAGAGGACCAAGAACCCAGCTCTTAGAGTTACTATGGTGAACATCACAGACCCCAAAAAGAAAGAAACCTATCGTGTCGAAATTCAGGATGTTGAGATGAATCCTGCCAGCATGGACTACCAACGCCGAAAGGTCATCACGAGAGGAACCATTATCAAGACTGAGAAAGGTCGCGCCAAGGTCACGAGTAGACCTGGACAAGATGGAGTTCTTAACGCGGTCCTAATCTAATTGACATCGCTATTTTGCAGCATTTTTCTCGAAACGGACATCAGGCTTCCACAAATAGCTCATTCCTGAACGCAGTAAATAGTACACCTGCAATGATTGCACTGATGATTACTGATACAGTCCGTTCGATAAGCATGACAGGGAAAATCAAAGAACCAAATACGAAAGCATCGAGACCAAGTATATAGACAGATCCCAGTGTCATCATCGAAAAATCTGCAAATGACCCTATGAGAGTCAAAGGCAGTATCTGCAAAGGAATTCTTGAGAATGACGCTGCTGAGTCAAAACGAAATCTGGATAGCTGAAGTATGATGGCTACCGCTGCAGCCAGCACATACGGCAGGATAAACCACCATACCTCATATAATGGTAACAAGTATAGTAGGACTACAAGAAAGAGATACATTGCAGTTATTATGGGTCCGGGCACTTTGATGCCTTGAAAATCTGTAATTGGTCGGAGACACAGTCCAGTCAGCAGACCGGAGATAGCGGGACCCAGGATTATTGTTGGAACAAGAAGATATAGGCTTCCGAATTGGATGGACACTATTGTTGCCAAGATAGCTGCGATTCCCCCAAAAGCAAAACCATACCGAGGACCAAGTACCAGACCGAACAGGGGCGCAATACAAATCGCGAAGCTCAGGATGCTTCCAGATCCTGCACCTATGAATTGACTCATTGGAAGAAGAACTGTTATGGCATATACCGCTGAGAGTATAGCACCAACTGCGATTATCCTGGATGAGCTTCTAGACCTGAAGGACTCAAGTTCTATCGTTTCAGTCTGATCTTCATTCATAGGATCACCCAAAAGCCAATCGGCGGCATTTTGATTGCTTTTTTTGTGTTTCGTATAATTTATGCATAGCACATCTAAAACCTATGGAGCTGAAACCTCAGCTTCAATATTCGTTATGACAAAGTCCTTCCCGCCTGTGATCACAGTTGCACTACTCTGGCATTTTGGACACTTCATCGGAGCAAATATAGCGACCTGCGAAGGAATATCATCCTGCAGCTGCGCCTCACCCTCGTGAGCACATTGCTGACACTTGATTCGCCCCCTCACCTTCTTGACATTCAACTTAGCACCCTCAAGTATCGTCTTCTTGCTCGCTATCTCAAAGTTAAACTCAAGCTGTTCGGGTATGAGGAAAGTAAACTCACCTACCTCGACATTGACAGCATTGACCTTCTTCACGTTGTGACTCTCAGCTGCTTGGACTGCAGCATCCACGATTGAACATGCGGCTGAGAACTCGTGCATTGGTAAGACACTCCTAGTTGGGGACTGCTTGTTGATTGTTAAGGCGTTTTTGATGTGGTACGGTCAGTCAAAACCGTTAATACCGGTGGAGTTAGGATGTTCCGCGTCAAAAAGCGTTGTTTCAGGGGAATGGAGAGAGTGTCCAAGACTTCCAAGACGGAGACGACAATTAAGAAGAAACCTGCAAAGGCAAGTACTTCAAAGGCAA
>JAHQWZ010000154.1 GCA_029856425.1 Candidatus Thorarchaeota archaeon | reverse complement strand
CTCCAAGCGATTCATTGATTTGGCAGTTCAACCTTCAAAGGATTAGGTCTATTACATGTCAGAAAGCCCCAATGATCCAAGCCGCGAGATGGAGTCATACTATTTGAGAGAGAACGATGAACTTCTGAAGGGCTTCGACAATGTATCACAGTTCTTTCGCCACAAGGCGTAAGCGTCAGAATATGAGGAGTAGTATGAAGTATGATTGGAAGTGATGCCATGCCTACTCAGTCGTAACTATGATTGCTACTAACTCTGGAAATTGTTATTCTGAGTTTTGGAGTTTTCACAATCATACAGCGTCACGTCGGTGCTTTCGCTTTTCTTGAAGCCGCCTCTTTCGCGACCTTTTCGCTTGTCCACGGTTATATCCCATAGCATCATGCCTCCTTGGTGGAGATGCTAATAGAAAGAATGTTGAAACACAATTCTGCTTTTGGAGTTGTGAGCATGTATTGCGGACTATGCCCACAGTAGGCTCCTGTCCACTTGGACGTCATCCACAATGCAAGCAGATATACGCATTTCGATATGGCAAACCAAGAAAAGCAGGAGAATAGAATACTGGAATATGCACTATAATAAACCATACAATAAAATCAGTATTCTACATCTGTGATGGTTGAATAAAATGGAGAAGGATCTAAGAATACTGGCTGGATTCATCATTGCAATGATTGTTGTATCTGTCTTATTGGTAGTCACACATCCACTGTCAATTGAACAGACTGATGATTCTTGGGAATTTCCAGATTTCATTACAAAGAACGAAGACTATTTCGTGACACGAATTGGAGGAGTCCCTAATATCAACCGGGATTCCTATCAACTTGAGATAACAGGACTGGTTGATAATCCAACCAGTTTCTCTTTGGATGAGTTGCAGGCATTGAATTTGACAGAGCTGCCTCTTACAGTGGAGTGTATCGGCAATAGCAAGAATGGGAAATTGGTGTCTACAGCTGTGTGGAAAGGCTTCAATGTATACGATTTGTTGGAGTCATTAGGCATCCAAGTGACTGCTACGGGAGTCAGATATACAGCTGCGGATGGATACTATGCATCACATACCTTGGACCAACTGGAGAGCAATGGAGTCCTTGGCGCAGTTTACATGAATGGAGTGGAGATCCCTCCTGTGCAAGGATTTCCCTTACGCATTCTAAACCCAGGTTACTATGGTGTCAAGCAGCCTGCATGGGTGATTGGAATTGAAGTAATTGACCGACCACTCGAGGACTACTGGGAGGATCGTGGATGGGATACTTCACCACCAATAGACATTGATTCAAAGATTTTCTTTCCTGATGGATCTGCCTCCATCAGTGTAGACCAAGATCTGAGAATTGGGGGATGTGCGTTTGGAGGCACTCGTGTCAAGTTAGTAGAATATACGATAGATGATGGTGCAACATGGACCAATGCACCAATAATTCAGCAGATTGATGCAGACAATGTGTGGGTCTTCTGGGAGATCAATGTCAGCGTCTCTAATGTGGGTCAAATCACTCTGCAGGTCAGAGCTACTGACATCAATGACAATCAACAGATTAGAACAGATAGTTCATACCTTGATGGGACCAGCAGTTGGCCCCAGCTGATTATCAATGTGACATGAGAGAGCAATTGAAAGATTTAGCTTCAAGAGCAACCGTGCGATTTCATTTCAAGATGTCCAATCAATTAATCAGAAGCAATGGGTCATCACTGCGAGCAATTCAGCCCATGTCTATCAAGAGAGAGAGAGATTATGGATATTATCAAAGGATTTCCTGCCACGTCAGACAATAGCTCCCAGTTGAATATCATTAGCATCATCAAACATGCAGCAAGGAATTTCGGAAGGCAGGAAATCGTCAGCAGAAAACATGATGGCACCCTATTTCGCTATACGTACAGTAATGCTTACGAGCGCATGCAACGCCTAGCTAATTCTCTGAACTCACTTGGAGTGAATATCGGGGACCGGATTGGGGTCTTTGCATGGAATACGTACAGATACTATGAGATGTACTTCGGTATTCCTGGTAGCGGTGCAGTCATGGTACTAATGAACCCACGTTTCTCATCACAAGAATTGAGTTTTGTTGTGAATCATGCAGGAGTGAAACTCATTTTCGTGGATGAAGACATGCTACCTGTCGTTGAAGCAATCGCGCCCATGTGTGAAACCGTTCAGGGGTGCGTAGTCCTCACTGATAAGAAACTGGACGATGCGAAGGCAGGACTAGAGCCAATCTACAGTTATGAAGAATGCCTGAGTGAGTCGGCTCCAGTTTGCGCGTGGCCCACGATGGACGAGACCAGCGCGTCCAGCGCCTGCTATACAACCGGCACGACTGGGAAACCCAAGGGTGTCTATTACTCCCATCGTGACGTTTACCTCCAGGCCATGATGTATGCTCTCAATGCCATGATCTCCGTGAAAGACTGCGTTTTCCAGATTGTCCCTATGTTCCATGTTCTTGGATGGGGCACTCCTTATGCAGCCACTGTAGCTGGTGCTAAGCTTGTATTCACTGGGAGATACAGTCTGGAGGATATGAATGAAATCATCAATATGCTCGTGCAGGAAAAGGTAACACTATCTAGTGGGGTGCCATCCGTCCTGAGGGCATTGCTCAATTCTCTTCTGAAAATGGATCCTCGTCCAGATTTGTCCGGAGTGCGCTTTCTCTGTGGAGGTTCAGAACCGCCATTATCTATGATGAAGAACTATTGGGATGCGACCAAAGCGGAGATTGTTCATACCTACGGATCTACCGAAGCTCAAGCCATTGTCACCTTGAACCTGTCCAAACCCTGGTTAAACAAAGAGCTATCTGAGGAACAGAGGTGGGAACTAAAGAAGAAACAGGGATATGTTGTAGTAGGGCTCGATGTCAAGATTGTAGATTCAAATGGAAAGGAACTCCCCCACAACGGCGAATCGGTTGGAGAGATACTTCTTCGGGGACCGTGGGTTTTAGGAAGATATCATGATGCTCCAGGTTCTGAGTCCCAGTTCACCAAGGATGGGTACTTCAGAACCGGGGATGTGGGAGCTATTGATTCTGAAGGATACCTGAAGCTTTCTGATCGACTAAAAGACTTGATCAAAAGCGGCGGCGAATGGATTTCTTCGGTTGACATGGAGAACGAGATAGTCAATCATCCTGCAGTTCTTGAGGGCGCGGTTGTTGGCATATCTCATGCCAAATGGGAAGAACGACCTCTAGCTCTGGTAGTACTGAGAGATGAGTTCAAGACAAAAGTGGACAAGAGCGAAATCTTGGGACATCTTAGTCAAAAATTCGCCAAGTGGCAACTTCCCGATGAGGTCCTGTTTGTCGATGCCATTCCTAAAACAAGTGTAGGGAAGATAGACAAGAAGGTCATACGGTCAGAGCATAAGGACCTCTATGCTAGCAAGTAGTTGCAGTCAATGTTGTTCAAATACACCAGACAATATATCTGGCACCCCAGCTACACTGCTTGAAGTTTCCTAGGGCGAAGGTGAAGAAACATGCCAGACGAAACGAGAAAGGTAGCTGAAAAGATTCTATCGGGGATGAATAAGAAGACGGACGGTGTATGCCCAAACTGCGGTCATGATGCCAGTGATGGTAATACGTTCTTCGACTGCGAATCGTGTGGACGAGGTATCTGTTCCTACTGTCATAGGATGACTATGGATACCAGCATGATATGTCCGCAGTGTGTTAAGGATCAGGGTTTGACTGAGGACGATTTGATAAATTGACATCTACTGTCGTTGGGGCAATCCCTTGCTCAAAGAGGGCTTCAGCAAGCCATGAAACTAGAGGAGTGGAGGATATGCGGGAGCGGCTAGAAGTATTGCAGCAAGAATGAGTGCTGGAATCAACACTGACAGGATGATTTCAAGGACCCGATTGCGAGTCGTCACGAAGGGAACCAGGAACCCTGTTTCTTCCTTGTACTCCTCATATTCCGATGCGAACATCTTAGTGAGATGAAGTTCCTCTACTAGAGCCAGACTGATGTAGGCAATAAGTGTGCCAAACCAGATGACAACTGTGAGTTCAGGACTGATCCAGCTCATACCGAAGGTGTTCTTACCTATCCAATAGCTGCGTGTTGTAAGTGTGAGAGTGAAGAGGACAACGCCCAGATATTGCGGGTGGCGGACGAGACTATACGGACCACTCTTGATCAGACCCTCTTTTTTGGCCAATCTCATATGAACGACTGAATAGACAAGAAGGCTAATCCCAAGTATTGCTATGATTTGCTCCCATGGAAATCCACCAAAGAAGATGAGGAAGATAGCCTCAAAGAACTGAGATGGACTTGATGTGAAGAGGAGAACGATGTAACCTATGAATGGAACTGTCATCAAGCCACCCCAAACTGCAAGCGGAGGTATAGATTGCACAAAGGGTAGTAGCGCTGCGATGATGCTTGATACTCTTGATTTCCTACTGCTTGGGAGACTGGATTCTCCCATCTCTCTGGACTCCGGTTCTGTGTCATTCAATACTTGATCCATTGATAATCCAACCTGAATTATGATTTCTTCCATCGTCTGGGATAGACATCTGGTAGAGAGCTAGTTATCTTTGAAGATAATACCACGGATTAGAACGATTTGTCCAGAGTTTAGAACACTGTCCTAGTCCTGAAACGACTCTTTGCTACTGCACCACCAATCATGCCAATCAGTCATGATTCGCTCTCTGGACTCCTTCTTTGCACCTGACACGAAGCTGGGTCCTGGATTACCTAGACCTTGTCTGATGAGAACTATCTGGCTGGCGTGTCCCATGAAGTGAAGTGAAACTCGTAGGATTGTCTGCATCAGGTTCTCACCAGGTTCGCCTGGGAACGCCCCGTACAATGTGTCTTCCTCAATATTCGTCAGAAAATTGAAGAATGACTCTGATAACCTTAGATAGCTGTCCAATAGGTCCCTAAATGAGATAGGTGGCGTTCCATTGAGAATCTCTGATTTCGTCGTGCCGTATCTGTAATAATGGCATACCTCTTCAGAAAAAGCTCGAGTTCTTTCTGTCATTAGACTGAGGACCCAGTCTAAATGCACAGCACAATGACCAAATATCCACCCAATATGATTAAGCTCAGGCTGGACCTGTCTATAGACATCCTCTGAACGAAGTCCACGGAGGGAGTACAGAAGATTACATTCGCTGGTCGCAAGGAGGGAAATGGCAGCCTTCTTGGTGTTGTGTCTCATCTTCCTGGCTCCTCTTTGACTATAACAACCACTATAATATAAGAGGACCATATAGAGCAACGGTTAGCTGCTGTGAGCAAGATTCAGATAGACCAGTTTGATCCGCAAGTTG
>JAHQWZ010000153.1 GCA_029856425.1 Candidatus Thorarchaeota archaeon | reverse complement strand
CGGCTCGTCAAAGAGTAGAATTGGAGGGTCATGAAGCAGAGACCTTGCGAAGACGATCTTCATTCTCATTCCGTGACTCAGATTCTCTGTCTTCTCATCTGCTTTCTCCATTAGGTCCATTCGGCCGAGGAGCTCATCAGCCCGTTCCTTTGCTTCATTCTGCGGCATTCTGTATAGCTTACCGAAGAAGATCAGGTTCTCTCTAGCAGTGAGCTTCCAGTAGATGGACCGCTCATTGCCCTGACATACTCCCATGCAGGCCCTAACATAGGTTGGGTCCTTGATGATGTCATAGCCCATCACCGTAGCCTTGCCCGACGTGGGGATTACAAGGGTCGCTAGACATTTGATGAGCGTTGTCTTTCCCGCACCGTTCGGCCCGAGAAGACCATAGACCTGCCCATGCGGAATATCTAGTGACACTGACTTTAGAGCCTCGACTTTTTTCCTCTCCACGGGAACCACAATTGCTCTTCTTCTAATACTAATGAAAGTCTTAGACAGGTCTTGTATTTCTATAGTAGTTTGTTTCAACTTGTAGTACCTCCCCAGAAGTTTCGGGGATTGTTATTTGATGTTCGAGAGTCACGTGCATTCTGCCGCTCAACAACACGGCACAATGCGCTAGAAGTCGTGTGTTGTGCGGAGTCTATTCCTTGAGATATTCCGTCTTCATTCGAACACCCATTTTGTGGGGCCGGCGTTTTGTATATGAATTTTTCCGCAAGCGTAGGAATATAAAGAGTCAAGATTCAGTTCTCCGTCACAAATGCAATGAAAAATCTCACTGGGCTTTTTCATCTATTCAATGCCTTTGCCGGAATTTACGAGTGACTGCAAGACTCTTCCAGGTGGACTCTAGGGACGATACCATGCTTCGTAAGGAGTCTGTATTCTTGGATCTGGGATTTTGAGAACCTTCGCTACTACTTGGCGAAGATTGGAGTATTGCATAAGATATCTGGATTCAGCGATTCGCCTCGCTGCTCGAGTCGATCTTTCGGTAGATAGAATGGATTGTGCTATTGTGTCGAGCACACGGGCTTGCTCAAATCCTTGTATCTTTCTTAGGGCTCTGCGAGCTTTCCACCTTGCTCTGTAGGAATAATAAGATCCTCGTATTTGAGTCGCATCCTGAGAATATGCATCTTTGTAGACCTCGATTATGGCATCGATAACCCTAATGTCGCTCAGCACTTCTGGAATTTCTCGTAATGCCTCAGCAAGACCTTTCATGTGGGAATGTTTAGTAATGACTTTCGCAATCGCCTCAATCTCCGAATTTTCCCAATTGAAGTCCGGCAAAGCTTGAGCTATCTCAATTGCTTTTCCTGGAGCGCCAGAACTCCTAATGGCTTTGGAAATGATCTCCCTATTTCTCATCAACACGCAAATCCCCTCTTTTCCAATCATCAGCAGTGAATTCATTGCATGGACTCTTTTTCCCCCTCTCCTACTCTTGAGAATCTTGGTGAGAATTGGTATCGCTTCAGGTTGTCTGGTTTCGCCTAGTGCCTTTATACCCGGAGTTTCTGCAGCTCGATCTGAGTCCATGACTCGCTTAATACAACTCAAAGCTGATTCGTGTCTGATTCCTCCCAACGCCACGATGGCATTCTTTCTAGTATCTCGCCCATTAAGCAGCCGCTGCAACAACTCCAAAGAACTTGGATCTCCTATCTTCCCTATTGCATCAATAAGTGATGGCATCACCCATCCACGATTTGATTCCAGTCCCGAATGAAGCACAGGAAGAGCCCTTTCATCTCCCAATTCTCCTAGCTCTCGAACTGCGTTTGACCGCTTATCATATCCAGATGCTGCAACTCTGAGAAGTCCCCATAACAATTTCTTCGTATACTCTGTGCAATTGCTAAATGCCGAATCGGAACGTTTGATTATTTTGGCTGGTATCGGGACTTGATCGCCAAATTGACACGATAGGTTTTCGATACCATTGATAGCCTCCTTGGAGGCGCCAGCGAATCCCTTCTCTATGGATCCAGTCGTTATTACCACAAATCCATAGTAGGTTGAGAACACCTCCCTCAAACTTGGTTTGGATGGAAGCTCAGAAATCTCTGCGCTTCTGGCTTCAAGCAGATCTGCCACCAGCACAGCATAGGGCGTGGTTGCCATGTTCTGACTGACAAGAAAGAAGGTGTTCCTCCTTTTTATTTGGTTTCTAAGTCTGTCCAGTGATAAATCGAGAATCTCTCTTCGCAATTCCATTAGGTCGTATACGTCGACCTCCCGGAAAACATCCAAAAGGTCGCAATCCAGTCCACTTATGCATTCCAATCCAAGGAGTCTTATCATTGAGTCCCTGAAGGTCCCCTTCCTAACCGGGAAATACGGATTCCCTGGCACATTTCTGCTCTCCCTAAGACTGGCTAGCAGTTTTGCAGTCTTAGCCCAACCCATCTCACGGATCTTCGCATTGACTTGTTGTCCCACCATAGGATAGTTCCTTAACATAATATAACGAGCTAATTCTCCTCTAGTAACTCCCATAAGCGCCCTCTCAATAACTAGTTACTCCTTGACAGTTAAAAGGTGCACACATACCAGTGAGCTTATTTTTGCTTTAATTAGTCGATGAACAATGAAACGCGTCCTAGTCCTCGGCCCATCAGGATCTGGCAAATCTACTTTTGCAGAGAAACTTGCTGACTTGCTTGGTGTGCCCTGCATTCATCTCGACTCATATTATTGGAAGCCGAATTGGGTTGAAACTCCCGAGGAGCAATGGTTTGAGACTGTTGGTGAACTCATTTCTCGCGAAAGCTGGGTAATGGATGGAAATTATACCTCAACTCTAGAAATGAGAATCCGGCGAGCAGATACCGCGATTTTCCTGAATGTCCCGAGGAGGCTATCCTTCTGGCGAGTGTTCAAAAGACGTGTGATGCACAGAGGCCGGGTTCGCCGTGAGTTGGCCCCAGGCTGTTATGAAAAAATCGACCTAGACTTCATTAGGTGGATTTGGAACTATCCACTCAGAAGCAAGCCTCTAATTGATAGAATTCTGTCTGAGAACTCCGACAGGAAGACTGTCCTTGTGCTGAAGAATTCCAGGGACGCGAAAGAATTCCTTGGCCAATTATCAAAATAGATTTTCAACCGGTTGCTAGAACCTCTAATCCAGTCGTAATGCCAAAGGCCGCTATGGATGCGACCAGTCCAATTAATACAACCAATCGCATATAGACCAGTTTCGGATTTTCAGTTTCCTTTTCCTTGATGTATCGACTCACAAAGAGGAGGAATGCTGCAGAAGCCAGCAGCAGGCTTTGATAGACTGGTCCAAGCACAAACGTGTAAGCAAAGCCAGTGAGTGCAAAGAAGAGTGGTGAGAGGAAGAGCTGCCGTGCACTCCTAGCTGTCACTGGATACATTATGAGTGAGGCTACAAACACTCCAAGATAAATGCCCGCGACTTGCTCAAATGGTGGGACTATCAAGAGGTATGACCCAAGGTATGCGACCAAGCCAGTAATTACTGCTAGGAAACTCCAGAGAACTTCTCTCTGAGCCTTTGGAACCCAGTTGACCGCGGTTGACAGTAGGAATAGCATGAATGTAGGCGTGAAGGAAATCAGCATAGCAAGTAGAAGAGTGTCAGGAATAATCGCTGTTGGCAACATGTAGTAAAATAGTGATGCGGAGAAACTGGGCGGAATTGGAATCCAAAGCAGTGTTGTGCGTCTAGCATCAAGTTGTAGCTCCCCCTTGAGTATCAGACCAGTGCCACAGATAGCAATTATCCCCGCAAACAATGATAATACCTGATACCCATAGTCGTAGAGAAGCACGATTGCAGTGACGCCCCCTCCAAATGCCGCAAATAGTCCGCTGAAGAGCCCGAATCGAGTTCTAACTCTTCTGCGCGCTATAGCGATAAAGAGCATGAGTAATCCGAGTATCGCAGCAGGCATAGAGAATCCTGGAACTTCATAGAACATCCCACCTACTGGCATATTCAGAAGCTGGCTGAAGAGAGGTCTGCTAAGCACGCCAATGACTCCAACAAACAGCAAAGCAAAGAAGGTCCACATATAATAACCGAATTTCCTGAAGATATTCAGCAAAATGCTGCCTAGATTCTTCAATACTGCAATAAAGCGAGCTCCAAGTCTACCGAGGAGTCCTAAGAATGCCTTGACCTGAGTCCAGAACACTGGGGCCTCTACAAATACAGCCAACGCAATTGCGTATATTAGTGCTTCAAATGGTGGCAAGCCAGCAATGGATGGAAGGCCAAAAAAGACCGCACCAAAAAGTACCATACCCATGATGCCTGTGGCTCGTCTCATCCATTCCTTCATCCCGAAGGAACTCAATTGCGCAATAATAGTCACCAGCGACAGTAAAGCAGCCAAACATAGGCTGAATGTAAACTCTAGCAGGTCAACAGCCGCTTCAGTGAGTGACATGATGAGGATTATGTTATTTACACCTATGCCTAGAAAGATTATTGATGGAGGCCTGAGCTCGTCGCCGATAGTCGGCTCAAACGCAAATGCTTCAAACCAATAGAATAGACCTCCTATCAATAGCCCTAATGTGAATGCGAATCCAAGATTTCTAAAAGGTAATCCAAGAATAGCAGATGTATCTAGTGGATTATAGACCCAAAGAATGACGAGGCTGGATGCTAGGATTGGCAATGTTGCTGCTACCTTGGACTTATTTCTTCTATATGCCGCAACCACCCGATTGATCATGGATATGATACTGGCGCGTGCCCATGATGCAAACCGTGATAACGCTGCTGCCATCTGTCGACCCTTGACTGCCAACCAGCCAAGAAATGCTATAGTGGCGGCTATTGTTAGTGGCAAGCTCAATAAATACCAGACGAAGAGAAAGACCGCGATTAACTCAGCTGGACCAAGAACTGGTTCTGTCCAGATCCATACGACTGCTGCAACTGCTGAGGCTAGAATAATGATATCAGCTGCAAAAATCCCTCTAGGCCTATCCGGAGTTAGCAGATAGAGAACCAGGACGGCAAGCGCAAATCCCAAGCCTGCTATGGCCAGTATAAAGCGAATTTCATTGAGGATAAAGATGCCAATCTGGATGCCGAGCAACATCCATCCAAAGAGGCTGGGGCACCAACTGTATCGTGCAGTAAGGTGGTCTTCATGGAACTTCAATTTGCCTTCAAGCCAGATAAAGAGGGGTGTGGTGAGTAGTGAGAATAGTGATAGAATAACACCAAAAACAAGGAATGGTTCTACAGGTGCAACGAAATAATACAAATTCCATCCTGTGATAAGTGAGCCAAATGATACTGCTATTGCAGCGCTTACCGCACTCCACATAACCCTGAAGATATC
>JAHQWZ010000152.1 GCA_029856425.1 Candidatus Thorarchaeota archaeon | reverse complement strand
CACTCTGCACAGATCTGTCAATCTCAATCTCATCCAGGACTTTTTTGGGGTTTCTAGTCTGGATTGAGGGAATACTTCCTTTGAATGAAAATGATACTTCAGTCTTCCTAACAGGTTCTAGGAATCTATCTAGTTCTCTATTGATTTTTGGCCGAAATGTTCCTGCTGAGTATTCCTCTTTGGGAGAGGCTGTTTCAACCGGAACCACCACATTGGACTCGACTTGAATTACAGGACATCCAACCGATTCCGATACCTTGTTACGCCAATCTCTTTGGAGACGTTGATAACCACCATCCACAATCATAAGAGCACAGTCACTGGCTAGTTCTCTGACACCTATACTTGGATTCTCTTGGCGTAGAACAAATGGAATATTCTGTTCTTGTAGGTCTGCATCCACATTGACAAGACCCTCTAGAAGGAAGAGATAGCTCCTCTCGGTTGCTTCCGGATAGTCAGTGATTAGTCCGAAATATGCAACCAACGGTAATTCATATCGATTTGCCATATGGACTGCATACTCCAGAGCATGATTGTAGTCTGATCTCTGAGATGCCTGCATCCAGTAAAGAACATATTTTCCGCTTTGGATTGTATTGGAATTCAGATGTGTTATTCGTTCTTTCTGAATCATGATGACGGAAGTCTGGACCAAAGACTTATTAGGATTATTAACTATTGTTAATCATTCTGTTTGTGCTTATTTTAGCATAGAAGGGATGTGTGGGATATGCAATTTCCAAGCGTTAATGGGAACGACCTGTTGAAGAACAAAATATCTTTACCTAATGATATGAACTCGAGATTTAATGTCCTGATAGTAGCTTTCCAGCAATGGCATCAGGGACTTGTCAACTCGTGGGTGCCCTTTCTCAATCATATGGTAGAACAATATCCAGATTTCGACTACTATGAGCTGCCAACCATCAGGGAGATGAACTGGCTCAGTCGATCCATAATTGACAATGGAATGCGTGCTGGTATTCCATCTCGTGACACTCGAAGGAGAACTATTACCCTCTACATTGACAAAGAGCTGTTCAAAAAGAAACTCGAGATTCCTGATGAGAGTGATATCTACCTGTTCCTAGTGACGAATGAGGGCGAGATATTATGGACCGAATCAGGAGCAATCTCTGAAGAAAAATCGAAATCTCTGTTGCATGCATTCAAGGAGGCCGGTTTCAGTCAAATCAACTCGAGTTAGATTTGGACTTTGGGAAATGCGAGGATTCTGAGAGATGCAGAATTCTATCAATCAGCTTCTCTATCGCATATTTTCTGAATGGCATTAGACCATACCAAGCAAGCAGACCTGCAAGTCCGTGAGGGTGATAGTGTAATTCTACCGCTAGTTCGCTGTAATCCATATCTTTGTCCTTAAGCAATATTGAAAGGAGTAACGTGGAGGGCATCTTCAGAGTCGCCATCAGTTGCAGGCGTTTTTTTGGAATTATTCCGATTAGTTGCCAGCAGTCCACCAATGAACCAATCTTCAATCGGGATAGATGCTTGGTTGACACACCCATACCTTTCCCGCGGATGAGTAGATCGAGATATCCTCGTAATTGCCAAATCGAGCTTCCGTAGTTCCAGCCCATAGAACCGATAACAGATTGGATTGCGTTCCAGACTCTGGTTCTTGAGGCACGCGTCTTGGACCTCCAAGTCAGCCAAAAGGATGAACCACCAGCCCACTGAGGATCACCCTCATAAGCCCATTCTAGAACTCTACCCGTTTCATGTAGTTCTCCTTTCGTGGAGGGCTCTTTATGCTTGGTCTGCTCAAGTGCCAGACGAATTGCTTCTCGAATAGAGAGTAGATTTTGAGGAATGATGGACTGGATATCACTATTCTGACAGATTGCTTCATTCTTTAGTCCCTCAATGAGGGGCTTTGCAAGAGGGGCAGGAAGGGGGGTCACTAAAGAAATCCAATAGGAACTTAGGCGAGGAGAGAGTAAGGGAAAGGGTACAATGAAGCGTCGTGTTAGACCTGCTTCCTCTGAGTAGATTTGTATTAAATCTTGATAAGAGAGAACATCTGGGCCACCAATATCGAATACGCGATCGGCTGTTTCTGAGTTCTCAAGACAGTCAATGAGATATCCGATGGCATTACTGACTGCTATTGGTTGGTTCTTTGTTCGCACCCAACTTGGCGTCACCATGGCAGGCAATCTGTCAGCGAGATATCTCATGATCTCAAATGAAGCGCTTCCAGCTCCGATTATCATTGCAGCTCGCAGGGTTGTTGCAGGGACTGCCCCTTGATGCAAAATACGGCCAACTTCCATACGTGATGCAAGATGCTTACTGAGCCCGCTTTCTGTTTCCCCCAAGCCGCCAAGGTAGATTAGACGTTTCAATCCAGCCTTTTCAGCAGCCATTGTCATATTCTCCGCGGCTTTCCTGTCAAGAGCTGCAAAATCCCCCGTTCCATACATTGAATGCACTAAGTAGAAGGCAGCCATACAATCCTTTGAGGCACTAATCAATGATTCAACATCAAACACGTCTGCCTCTACTGGTATGAGATTTGGATGTGAAGACCAAGGCTTCTTTTCGATTTTTTCGAGAGTTCTGAATGCGGCATTGACAACATATCCCCTGTGCAGCAATTCTCCCACTAATCTAGTGCCGATATATCCAGTTGAACCAACTACTAGGACTCTATTCACATTGGCCATCTCAACGGGTGAGATTAGTATCCCAGCCATATGTGTAATTGGGTATTATAGAGGTTTGATTAAGATTTGATGAGTAGGAATTCTTCTCGTTGACATTATCTCCTGGGATGAAACCTGAGAACGCTCTGATGAAACAGAACCGGTCTATTCACAGATTCATAAAATTATTCACGGTTTGAAAGAGGACTAAGTTCGCAAAGCTAGAATGAACTTGCTACTTCATAGTGTAACTTTTATCAGGATTGAGAGCAGAACCAATTTGCATACCACCAACGATAGATGGGAATGGTCTATTCAGATGCCACCTTCTATACTAGAAGTACTCGAATGGATTGCAGGCTAAATCTCGAAAGGAATTATGAAGCAAATGCTACAGCTCATTGAGTTGACCCAGATAGGAGCGGTGTTAGTATCAGGATTGTATATTGCAACCTCGCCCTGCATCTTCCCACTTCTACCATTATTCCTCATCAGAAGTCTTGGATCGGATGATAGTAGGTTCAGAAGTATAATCGTAACAATAGCGCTTACAGCAGGCATATTGAGCTCGCTTGTCATATACCTTGCAATATCTAGTCTGATTGGCCTATTCATAATCCAGCATTATACATCCCTCCAAGCCGTACTTGGTGCAATTGTGATATTTCTTGGAATTGTGACCTTTTCATCCACTCTAAAAGAAAAGCTACGATTGACCTCACTCAGCATTGGCGGTCAACCAGAGAAACCGACTGGGTTACTGGGGGTCTTTCTTATAGGACTCGGATATTCTCTTTTAGCGGCACCATGCTCGGGTCCCGCAATACTTGGTCTGTTTGTACTTTTTGGAACACAGACAGAAATCCTTGTGCTAGTAATAATGTTCATTCTATTATCGATAGTCGTGATGATACCATATCTAACGATAGCATTGGTAACAGGAGAGGCCAGGACTAGAATAGCAATGCGAATTGCGAATTCGGCAAAGACACTGGAGTATTTGGTGAGCGGCCTTCTCATTATCATAGGGATTATCTTGATGTATCCATGGCTTAGATTCGTGATATCAACTTGGATTTAGATGGTGAATCAGAATGAAACCAACATCCAACCAGCTCCTGCAGCTCTTAGATAGGATACATGCAGGAGTTGTTGTCATTGACAATGGCAATAAGATAGTCGTTTTCAATGAGCTCGCAGGGAAAATGCTCAACCAAGACGGACAGAGTCGGATTGGAACGTCACTCCTTCTATGCCATCCAGAGAGGGCTGAGCCAGGCGTGCTGAAGATGATTGACCAGATGAAGAGTGGTGAACTGGATGAGTATGAGGGGTGGGTGAATTTTGCGGGGAGAATCCTCTACGAATACATCTACCCACTCCGGAATGATGACGGCAGATACATTGGAGCTGTTGCAGAGCTGCACGATGGAAAAGAGAAAGCCGGGTATCTCAAAACCAAAGGAGAATTTGAAATGCCTGAAATGCACGGACTGGGTGAGAGCTCACCACGGAGTCCTTATTCAGAAGGTTAGTTCCCTATTTCAAATCAGAGGGGATGAGGAAACGGAGCAGTACTCCGAATCCTCTCCGTAGTGTAAAATCAATCTCTCCAGTCGAAAGAGTCAATGCCGCCCCATCTGCTCCTTCCGACCAAGGCACCAATGACAGCCATTAGGATTATGGATAATACAACCACAGCAAAGTTCTGGTAGTCATTGAAGCCTGAAGCGAAGAAATAGAACCAGACTATTAGCAAAACCAGCCATACAAAGCCTATGCCTGGACCCAGCCATCTTGGGAGAGGTTCCATATCTGCTTCTGTAACAGAAACACCAATTGCCACGATATACATTACCAATGTGGCTACGAGGCCTATTGTGATGTTGAAGTAGAGGTCATAGCCTGCTGCATAGAACCAAAGCCAGAGGATTAGAAACGCCAGGTACGCAAACAGAGTAACCAAGCCCAATGCGGCGCGTCCTCTGAATGCCATAAATGCTTCTCGAGGGATCTGCGTCATCCAGGGACCGCCTGTAAGAGCAATCAGAAATGCCACTGATAGAAGCATGGCCGCGAAGTTCTGGTAGCCGCTATAGTATGCTGCATAAAAGGGCCACCAAAGCACTATGAAAATCAACCAGCCGATTCCTACAATAATCGAGAGCCTTATCCTCCATTGTGAAGGAGCCCACATCAGAGCGTTCACCAGACCTATGAATAGGAATGAGGCTCCTAGCACGGCAACATTCTCCCAGAATGTATATCCTGTTCCAGCAAAGAAGAACAGCCAAATCGTTGCGAAGGCAACCCAGACAACAAAAGTCGCAGCTGATGCGTTCGACTTCCTTCTTGTCCCTGACCAGCCAGAACGTTTCGAACGACCTGTTCCTGGTGGAATGCTTTCTTCGTCCTCTGGAGCCTCAATTGGCTCCTCTTCGTTATCATTTGAATAATCCAATAACAGTCCTCCACTGAATGTGAAACGAACCATCTAAGCTGGGTTCATTATAGTTAATAAACCTGTTCACTGACTGACTCCCTTAAGGGGCTTAGCAAAACACCTTAATGTGCCAGATGGCTTTCATAACCATTCCATTGTAGATAGGATGAAAAAGTATGGCAGACGTAGATGATAACCCAGAAAATATAGCGACATGCAGGCAATTCTGTGGACCATG
>JAHQWZ010000151.1 GCA_029856425.1 Candidatus Thorarchaeota archaeon | reverse complement strand
TTGCATATTTCACCTCATTTCTGATTCAAAAACAAGAAAAGCGAAGGAATTCATTGCATCGTGCTGCTGCGAATACAAGGATTATATATCGTTCAGGAAATATCTCTCAATAAGAGCAGACAGGTTCGCTTTGTTGATGAGGGAAGGCAGTAAGAGATTCGGCTTAATTCGATACCTAGTGACGGTTCTTATTGTCAGTTCGCTAGTGGTATTCAGCGATGCAGCAGACACAGGAGTCGTTTCGTCAAGCGTTGAAGAGAACGTAGAGCAACTGGTCACAGATGGAGATTTTCCATCACTCCATGCATGTGTGGTCTCAGAGAAGGAGATAAGCTGGTCCCGGGCATTTGGCGACCAGACGGCCCCTGATATCGTCTTCCTGATTGGCTCTGTCCAGAAGGTGTTCGCTGCCATCTCGATTCTCCAGCTCTGCCAGACTGGCAGCATCGGCTTGGATGACGAGGTGAGCGACTATCTTCCGTTCAGTCTTAGACACCCAGACTTCCCTGACATAAACATCACCATCCGCATGCTTCTCTCGCATCACTCAGGACTGACCTCTACGCTAGCCTCTGAGTTCTGCTTTGACTGGGAAGGAGGCTATACCCCGGAGTATCGACCCTACATGAGAGGCTACTACGAGTCTGTGATTGGGATTCCTCTCGGCGAGTACCTGGCCATGTGTCTACCCTCAGACGGGTCGCTATACAATCAGAACAACTGGGAGTTTGAGCCAGGCACCCGATTTGGGTACTCCAACACTGGCTACAAGATCTTGAACTATATCCTTGAACTCCAGACAAACCTGACGATTCAGGATTACATGCAGGAGAACATCTTCAGCCCGCTCCGGATGAACAACACTGGATTCAATGCCTCAGACTTCATAGGACATCACGCCATCCCCCACACCCGCATGTACGGAAACGCCACCAACAGGGAGCTTCCGGTCTGGAGCGGTCGGTATATGATGAGGAGCACAGCAAGAGACCTAGGGAATCTCCTCATAGCGCTGATGAACGACGGCCAGTTTGGGAGGTTCCAGATGTTAGAGCAGGACACTCTAGCAATGATGTTCGAGAACCCAAATCCAGATGACATACTCAAGAATCTCCGAAAGGACTTCATCTGGCTGGGGTATGGTCTGGGACTGGAAGTGAGGACCCATGGGATTTTGGGTCATGGTGGGTCTACTATCGGCTTCACGGCAGAGATGTACTTCAATCCGACCACAGACCTTGGATTTGTCAGACTCTCAAACGTGAATGCGATCCTGGACGCCTCTTCTACTGAGTGGCAGAGTATCAATGAAGTCACCAATGAGATTTGTACGTTGGTAATGACCGATATTGGCATGCTTCCCGCATTCGACGCGGTCATTGTGATTCTCACAGTCGTTTCAAGCTTCACTGTTGTCATCATGATTTACTGTATATGGCGCTCGAGAAGAAAATAGAGCGCCCTCATCCTCATCTGTTGGTCTCATGAAACTGAGATTCAACAGTCACACAGTGTATTTCCGAGTATAGGGAAGAACTAGTCATGCGGTATTTCACCTACCTCGAAACCTCTTCCCGCTGAGTCTGAGCACTGACTTGACAACGACCCCATTTCTGAGGAGTTTCAGCAAAAGCCGACCATTCTCTGTTAGGGAGTAGACAGTAGTAGTTCCTTCCTTTCCTTCAACCACTAGCTTCTCCTTCAGGAGGAAGTTGTCGATCCACCGATATACCTGACGTGTGTTGCCGAGTATCTTCGTAAGGTCCCACCGAGTTGTCCTCTCACTACGCTCTATCGCACTCAGAAGCTCGAATGCAATGTCGACAGGCTCCCTCGGTCTGGACAAGTTCCTCACATCTCGAGTTCCTTTCTTATCTCGTAGATTCTTGCATACTTTCCTCGAAGTTCAATGAACTGCAGAAGCATTCTTGTTCCAAAGAAGAGCATGGGAGCCAGTGCAAGGAAGAACATGGATGCGATGAAGAGTGGCCCTCTCCAAAGATTAGCAAACAGAATGACGCTCTCAATGAGGGCAATGGTGTATATGATTGCTGTCGCCCCGCCCATTGCTCCAATTCCCTCAGTAAGATCCTTGGATAGTCCTGAGGCGTCCTGTATCAATTCTTCAATGAGCGTGTTGAGTCCAATGATTCTCTCAGCGGTCTCATTGTCCATCCCAAATTCATCATTGGTTCTGTCTTCTACCATCATTTTCAGCTCCTGTTTTCCTTCCCTGTTGGCAGGTCATACGATAATCCGCGATATATCATTCGGTGACTAGAACGTAAGGCGGGATTGCTTCTAGAACAACGATTTTTGTATTTCACAACCTGAGTCTATCAGTGATTTGACAATGATTACTGAAACGGAACACGAGAGAAATGATGCGGTAGAACCAGCCGCGCCCATAGAGAATGAGGGAAGAAAGAGATTGAGGGATAGGTTCTTCGATGTCGCGGGTTGGTTGATGCTCTTCTTTCAGTCCGTCCCTGCGTTGTTCATCTGGGGAGGTCTCATGACGCTTCCATTCCTGATGTACCTAGTCATCATGATTTCCTCATTGGGAACGGCCGAGGTGCCACTTGTGACAGAGAGAGGAAATCTCTACTTCTGGGAGGCCCTGGACATCTTTCTCTTTGGTGGGAATCGAATCCCTGAGAAGATTGTGAGCATTGTGGGACTATTCATCTTGATCTATTCTGTCCTGTATCTAAGACTCCGAAAACCAGAGGGTCTGGTGACAACCGGGCTTTACCGCTTTGTAAGGCATCCTCAATATCTCGGCGTAGTTGTATTCTCAGCTAATCTGACAAGCAGGAGTTTCAGAGAGACCTTGGGAGATCTTGGCTGGCTTGGTTCCGAGTGGACTTTCCTACTCTGGTTTGGCACCCTCATCGCATACATCATTCTGGCTAGCGTGGAGGAAATCCACCTTTGCAGTGAATTCGGAGAGCAGTATGACAAGTATAGGGAGAAGACAGGCTTCATCTTTCCCTTTCTGAGATCAAGACATAGGAAGCTGGAGATCATCATCACAATTGCGGGAGCAGTAATGCTTCTGTTTGGAACTTTCTACTTGGCCGAGGTCATGCATCCATAGAAACTGTTTCAAGATGTATTGCGCTGAAATTCCCACTTAAATCAAGACTAAGCCTATCGATGTTCCTATGAGCACAAGACGGCTACAAATCCTTGCAGGAATCACCCTACTAGTGATTGGTGTAGGGGTGCTGCTCACCTTTATTCTGTACAATCCACAGCCCGCGTCAGATTTAGAGCTCACAAAGATTGGCCAGATCGATACGGGCGGAAGGACAGCAGATGTGAAGGTCGTTGGAGATATTGCATTCGTGGTTGATCAGAACGAACCCACCCCAGGCGGACTCGTGCTCATCAACGTCAGCGACCCATCGAGTCCAAGTGAGCTGTCCTCACTCCATGATGGAGGATGGCCGCAGAGGCTGGATGTTGATGGAAACATAGTCTATGTGGCAGACGCGCAAGAAGGACTGGAGATCATTGATGTAAGTGACCCAATGAATCCAGTTGAGATTGCCCAGTATACCGGCAGTGGAGAAGTCTATGACGTGCAGGTGATCGGTGACCTCGCATATATTGCAGACTGGAACAATGGGCTCGTCATTCTTAATGTGACAGACCCAAGTAGTCCCTCGTACTTGTCAAGCTACGGCATCACAGGAGCTTGCCCTCATCTACACATTGCTGGCAACCTAGCATTTGTAATAGACCATCGAGCAACTAGTTCGGGACTAAAGGTGGTCAATATCAGCGACCCATTAAATCCTGTAAATGCTGGAGGCTACATGCCTGATGATGACCTTTGGAATCCTTTTGTCCTTGGAAACTACCTGTACGTTGGCAATCATGAATTGGGAGGCGGCGAACTACAGATTCTGAATGTGACAGATCCATCAGACATCACCCAAGTTGGCTTGTTTGATGAGGGTGGCTCAGTTTTTGGAGTGCATGTGGAAGATGGCATTGCCTACGTTGCTGACGCGCAAAGAGGTCTGCAAATTGTTGATGTCAACGACCCACAAAACCCTGAGCTCCTTCGTAGTTTCTATGATGGTGGACAAGCTGTAAACTTGGCCGTCGTTGATGATATCATCTACGTTGCCGACCGCGGTGGTGGTCTTGAGATATTCCAGCTCTCATGAATCCGGAGATTGCGTGACGAGTTGATCATTCTCCACTCATTCTCAACTCTGATACGATGGCATTTTGTCTCGAAATACATTTAGCAAAGGTCATCTCTCTTTGAGGGCACTTCGATTGACCACAATCGAGGTAGAGAGGTGTTTGTGGTTGGAAATTCCTAATATCTTGAAGTATACATTTCTACTCCACTTCATAGTGAGCATAATCTTCGGATTCGTGTTCTTCTTGATTCCCGAGATGTACTCTGACGCTGTAGGCTGGCCGTTCATTGACCCAACAGCAACCAGAGGATTGGGCTCTGCATTCATAGGCTTTGCAATAACCTCACTGTTTGGATATAGAACGACCTCGTGGGAAGAGGTGAAGATAGTCGTGATTGGCGAGATTGTCTTCACACTGTTTGGCTTACTGACCATGGTGTGGATGATGGTGGTGCACACGACCATTCCTGTGCTTGCTGGATGGCTCTATGCCCTCATATTCGCAGTCTTCTTCGTGCTATTCCTGTATTCATACTTCACAGCAAAGTAGACTTCATAAAACACCTGCATAGGCCTGTATCTAGAAGGATGCAATCAGAAAACAGAAGAGATGGAAACATGCAAGATGATGCTAGTTAGAAAGATTGCAATGGGCTATGTAGTGGTTGGCTTTTCCTACTTTCTACTATGGCACTTTGTGCTTGGTCCCACCGACAAAGCGAACTCGTTGTTGCAAGCATTCTTCTACATCTTCCTGCCAGCGGTCCTTGTCTTCCCGTATCTCATAGTGGAGGCTGTTGATGAGGCAATACGTAGAAGAAGAGAGTGAACCGTAGGCGTATATGGTAATCCGAATTGTCCTTCATTCTACATACGGGTGCCTGTGACTGAAATGGCATAGGTAAGACAGTCGAAGCACATGCCTGTGAAGGTCGCAGTAAACGTGGCCTTCCAAGTGGTGCTGTTTGTGAAACTCCCCACGAGGCTGTATGTTTCTGTACATGAGCCAAAATAGCTAAGGATGACATCAATCTCGCCGTACTTGGCGGATGCCCCTATCATGAAGGAGGGCCCGTTTATACCGGGTTGGACCGTCAGGGTGGTGCCGTCGTCCACGAAGGTGAACGAATCGAAGTAGAGATCGACCAAGGGAACAGGCGTAAAAAGACACTGATACGAGATAATTGGAGATAAGCTATAGTCGCC
>JAHQWZ010000150.1 GCA_029856425.1 Candidatus Thorarchaeota archaeon | reverse complement strand
CTACGAGCGAATTATGCTCGTTATGTCAAAGTTAGCAACCTCGAGGCTTCTGAAACGAGAGTGGGTTTCTTCACAAGCTGTGGGCGGCACATGGGCCAGATCGATAAGGTGCAAATTTGAAACGAATCTCGACGCTCATGAGATAAAATCATTTATGGTGGGTCTTGAATACTCTGATCTAAATAGCGTTCCAGAAGCGCTTCATCCTTCGAATAATGCTGATACCTTTAGGTTTGCTGATATTGATGTGATTGAATTGAGGGAAAAGGAAGGCAGCGCTGTGAGTCGAATAGCTGGTCGACTGAAGCTGAGTGGTAAGAAGATCGGGATTGGTGATCTGAGAACGGGTGACTCCGACTCAGAATTCGTGCTTTCCTGCAGGAAGGATTTACTAGCTAGACTGGATGAAGATGCCCGAGAGAAGCTCCTAGATATTGAAAATGGTATTTTCAAGGAGCTAAAGAGAGCTAGGTAGAAAGATAGATGTCGAAGTAGGGATATGAGTCCCCATCTCAAATGTGAAACACCCATGTTTTGAAGAACAACGAAGATGACATGTTCTGGCGTTCTAGATTTCGTCAGGTGGAGGGAGTTTGTCCACTTTCTGAGGTTCTTCTCTGAACTCGACACCACTCTCAGCGTCAAGCTTCTCAGTGTAGAGAGTCTTTCCTTCAACAACCGAGTCTCGTTCAATGTAGACCTCTCGTCCGTATATACTTCCTACACGAGACCTTTCCTCAATGCGAATCTCATCGCCATAGAGTGACCCTGTTCTAGCACGTTCTCTCACGAGGATTTCTCGTGCTTCAACTGGGCAAGTGACTTCTGAACGTCGGCCAATTCTGAAACCGTCTGCCTTGACATATTTAGCATCTATCAGCCCGCCAACAATAATCCTGTAGGTGTCAATTCGACCATCAACCATTATCTTGCCTCCGATTTTGATCTTTGCCTCGCATTTGAAGTCGCCACCAATCTCAGCTTTTCCGCCAACTTCCATATCTCCTGACAATGTCAATGGCCCGTCGGTGACCACCTTTCCGCCCACATCAATGGTTCTTCCATTACCCGCACCTCCAATGTGTACACTACCTCCGACATCTATGTCTACGAAGTTGAGGTCGCCCTCAGAGCTGAAGGTTCCTCCGACATCAATTGAGTGCACCTTAGAATCTGGCCCAACTTTAATGGACCCACCTACATCGATCTCTTCAATTTCAATAGCTCCGGATGACTTGAAGCTCCCGCCAACATTGACCTTGACGATTTTTCCATCATGAGCCTTGCCAGAACCGCCAGCTGAAAATTCGTCAACATTAGAACGACCTTCAATCTTAACTGAGCCGCCAGCTGAAACTCTCTCTACTTCCACGTCGCCACTTATGACAACTGAGCCGCCTGCAGAAACTTTCCGCCCCTTAGCATTGCCTACAACTTTCACGGATCCTCCACCGCTTGCAGAAGTGCAGGTTAGGTCTTTGCCAATTCTCAGAGAGCTTCCTGCTCGAATGCTCTCAGCTGTAGCGGAACCTGTGATTTCAAGCCCACCCCTTCTGTTTTCAGCAGCGGTTTCCACAGTGAGGTCGCCGTCTATGGTGATCGTATCCCTAGCTTTTGCATCGAGAGAATGTGCCTTCAATGAACCTTCGAAGTATGTTTCTCCTTTGACGCTGACTCGGCCAGTCACAATAATCTCATTGCCCTCTGCTGGCCTAACGGATCTGCAGTTCTCAAGCTCAAGATCACCTTCTATTTCGCCTAGCTCAACAACTGCCTCGTTCTTGTATCTCTGGATTTCCGCCATTTTAATTGTCATCTCAGTTATGTTCTAATTAATTCCGCTCAAAATCGGTATATAAAGCAGAACCACAATTTGGGGTCACAATTTGTGACCACATGCCATATTACCTTACAGTGGAAAATCACTCAAATCACATCCCAATTATCGGCTCTGGAACTGGGATCCCAACAAGTGCAGCCATTCTCTTGTAGAGCTCTAGGTACTGATGGTCGCGGACTGTCACTGAATAGACTCTCTGTCCATCGTCGTCGTCTTCTTCTAAGAGACCCCTCTCCATGAGCTCGGCGATTGTTTCCTTTGCACGATCAACCGGCATATTGGTGGACCTGGCGGCACGTGTGAGTGGGCAGTAACCATAGATATAGATCACACGAATGAGTTCAGCATAGATGTCGTATCGTGTCCTCTTGATACGTTCTACCTTCTTCTTCTTCGCCATTGTGTCACACCTAGAGCTGTTGGGTAGGCGGGGTCATAAAAAGGCATGCAAACGCGCTTACCTCTGACGGAAAACCAATTATCTACAGGCAATCCTTATGACCCCGCTAGATATTCGTTTTCCATCTGTCGGGAAAGCAAAATGATACTTAGAGTATATATCATGAAAAGCCCATCAGGTGAACCCATCTATGGGCGGTCATATGATGACAGCGATCCAATTGGTGAGAGCAGTCTTCCATCTCATGTGCGCGCATGTGCAACACTCTTCCATTCCAGCAGTGGAACCTCGCGAGACCGAGTCTATACTCTGGAACAATCTGGGGCTCTCTGGTCCTACGTTTTCTTTGAGAATTTCGCAGTCATCCTGTTTACGACACTCGACGAGAATGAGGTAGGTCTGAAGAAGATGATGATGTCTCTTGGCCGCGCCATCAGTAATCAGTTTGGTGACTTAATCTTGTCATGGAGTGGCAATATAGGTGAGTTCGAGGGCATGGACTCCTTAGTGGACCGATATGTCAGAATCGATCTCGGTCACCCACCCGATGCGATTCTTGATGAAGCTGAGAAGATAATGAACCTTGCACTTGAGGACCACGAAATAGCATACGTTGGAATCCTTGATGCTCGAGGGGTGTTGCTTCGAGGCAATATCCCTGAGAATCATCTATCTGGAATTGAAGTCGAGATGGCTAATGGCCAAATACGCCCTAAAGCAGACATGATTCCTACAGGAGTGGAAATCATGGGATATAGTGTCCAACTGCTTAAGGTGCGTTCCTTGACAGTTGCTGTCGCTGCACATCGTGATGAGAGCAAGCTTGCTGCTATTAAGGTGGTCAGTGAGATCGCAGATGACCTATACAAAGCCATGTCGTATTGAGCACAAGTTCTAAATGATGCTTGAGTTCCAAACCAAGTCTGGTGACCTGAATTGATTTTAGGTATCAATGGCTCACCAAGGGGTGAGCGATCAAATTCTCGTTTTCTGCTTTCTAAAGCTCTTGAGGCTGCTTCCGAAGTTCTTGCAGATGATTCAACAGAAATTCTGGATATTGCAGGTTTTCAGATTCGTCATTGTACTGGTTGCGATGCGTGCGTGAGGAAGAAACCCTGTCCAGAGAGTGAACATGATGATATGCCCAAGATTGAGAAGAAGCTTGCCAACGCAAATGGTATTATCATCGCTGCGCCATCCTACTTCACATCAGTTCCAGGGATATTGAAGGATCTCATAGATCGAACAAGGACTATGAAGATGCTTGACCATCAACTAAAGGATAAGGTGTTTGGAGCAATTACATACGCCGGACTTCGCTATGGAGGTCAAGAGCATGTTATCGACGTCCTCAACAGATATGCATTGGGTCAAGGAATGATTGTTGTTGGTTCTGTGGGCAGTCCTGTGAAACATGGCACGTTTGGTTCCGGCAGCATGCAGACAGATGAGGGCAAGTGGCGGAATGCGGAATCAGATGCGCTTGCCATCGATGCGAGTGAGGAACTGGGTCGCAGAGTAGCCAAACTAGTAAACAACATCAGAGAGACATGAGGCCTGACCATGCATGGCACTGAGAAACCTGGAAAAGTCCAAGTATATACTGGAGATGGAAAAGGAAAAACAACCAGTGCGCTCGGTGCCGGATTAAGAGCGGCAGGTCATGGGTTCAAGGTTCTGATGATATGCTTCATGAAGGCAAAGGTCGCTGATCGAGATGGTGGAACTGAGGTGAACTATGGCGAGTTTGGAATAATAGATCATGTTCCGAACTTTGAGATTGTGCCCGTTGGAAGGCTTGACTGGGTTGACAAAGCGAATCCTGACCCGATTGATGTCAAACTCGCTCAAGATGGGCTGGAAATGGCTCTAGAGGCACTTCGGAAACATTCCTGTGATGTCCTCATTCTTGATGAGATAAATGTCGCAGTTGAATGGAATCTCATCTCTCTTGACGATCAATTGAATCTGATCAACGTGAAGCCTCCAGATGTTGAAATAATAATGACGGGCCGCTATGCCCGATCAGAAATCATTGAAGCTGCTGATTTAGTCACGGAGATGAGAGAAATCAAACATTACTTCGCGTCAAAGAAGCTACAAGCCAGGAAAGGATTCGAGTTCTGAAAAGACAGATCCGTTTTGAAATAAACCCATACCCGGCATCTATAGCAGGGTCAGGGGTAACGTGGTTGATGCTCTTAATCACCATATCCTGGAGTAAAGGTTGCCAGGACATCGCAAGCGCCCACGGTATTGTCAATAAGCGTCCTGAGTTCCTCGCCAGTAAGATCTGTGTCATTGGTTTCTGCAGTCACTGAGATGTAATCATCCTTGGTGATTACAAACTTGACACCATTCACTTTCCATGAGGAAACAAGCATGTCGTACATTAGCTTGTGCTGCTCTTCCTGGGGTATTTTGCTGAACTTGGTGAAGAGCGCAGTGATGAAAATCCAGTTCTCATCAGGGCTTGCAAGTATCAGAACCTTAAGGTCGTCAAACTGTGCAGTGTCCCAGACCATTAGTAGACCGGCTTCTTCCCGGGTGTAGATTATCTCAATCTCATCGAGCAGCGCCGCAATATCGTCTAGTTTCGACATGTCCAATACCTCGAATTGGAGGGGCTCAGTCCCTTCACATAAAGATGTCTAGGATGAAGACCTAGGCCTGGAAACAAACAGTTAATATCGGGACCTAGTCAGTTTCTATTGTTTCACTGAGATGGAGAGTAGTCGATGGGCGCTGATAAGTCAAAGAAGGAAGACACTCATGAAGCAACAGATCCTGAGTTGAGTGAGATCCATGCAGCAAAAGAACGTTGGGAGTCCGGGACTCTCGCGCGTCATACAGACAAACATCCCGAACGTCGCGAAGAGTTCATCAGCACCTCCAGCCGTCCTGTGAGAAGGATTTACACACCTCTTGATGTCCCCAAATTAGACTATATGCGAGACCTGGGATTTCCTAGTGAATACCCATATACGCGAGGCGTCCAACCCACGCTCTATCGTGGCAAGTTCTGGACCATGCGCCAGTTTGCTGGGATGGGATCAGCAGAAGAAACCAATGAACGTTTCAAGTATTTGCTCAAGCTTGGCCAGACTGGGCTCAGTGTTGCATTCCATCTTCCAACGATATATGGTCATGATTCTGA
>JAHQWZ010000149.1 GCA_029856425.1 Candidatus Thorarchaeota archaeon | reverse complement strand
AGGATATTACAAAATTTGATAGTGCATCCTTAAGTGGAAGAGAGGTAAAAGTCAATTGGCTTGGGATTCTAAAATGGCTGCTCAAGATAACTCTCGAAAATATGATTGGAAGATTCATCCTCAAGCTGAGGCATTTCTTGAGTTGAGAATATCCGACTTCTTGAAGCAGAATAGAGCGGCCAGAGAACTCTCTGATAGAATGTTGAATGAGACCTCAACAAAATTCTTTGATTGGGTTGACCACATGATCATACCCGATGAAACGGTAGAAGAAGAAACTCTGAGAGGTCTTCAGTTTGAAGAAGTCAAGGGAATTAGAAAACCAAGAGGAAACAAGATATTCGTTGTCAATGGATCCACATTCTTTCCAGTGCTCCTCTCATCAGGAAGCCACACTGTAGTAGCCCTAAAGCCTGAAATTTTGGGACATTTCCTGCAAATGACTGGCAAATACTATAGCTGGAATAATGACCTTTCAGCTCTGGATGAACAATCGCGTCCTAATAGTGACTATTTTGGCAGGAGCCTAGGTTTGTTTCAAAGAGCACTTGTAAGCGATGAAGATCAATCCGAGCTATGGGCACTTGAAAGAAGAGGCTTCAACGGATTTGCTGATCCAAAACAGCATCATGATAGAGAAGAGTATCTCGCAAATCTTCAGGAATTCCTGATGAGAAGGCGCAACTTCTCTCGCGACAGAGATGGCATGGAAACACTGTTGGAGATGGTTAAACAATTCGTGAAGCGATCTCGAACGGAAGTTGTCGCTGATGCCTTCATTCGTGCAGAGAGGCAATTCTGGCAAAGCAGAGATGGAGGAGGAATGATTCAGAGAGCTCTCCAAGATCGCCTCGGGTTGGGATGGGGAAATCACGATCATCACACCTATCGTTCGTCAAGAGAGAGTTTCCATCTTCTAATCGAGATATTTGAAACCATGGGATTCATGCCGCGCGAGCAGTTCTTCGCAGGTGATGGGGGGTGGGGTGCTCAGGTCTTTGACCATCCTATCTGTGGAACAACTATCTTTGCAGATGTTGACATTTCTGAAAATGAGCGCGAGATTGACTTTGCGCACGAGGAGATGAATTCAAAGAAGGATGCAGGCACGGTAGGGCTCTGGGTATCACTTCATGGAGAAAGCATCCTGCAGGGAGGAATGCATCATCTGGCCGCTCGCGTTGATTTTAGCCAGGCTGAAGCGGGACTCATGCCTCATGGAGTCATGAGAATGCGACCATTCTCGGAGTTCAAATTTCTCAAGCAGGCTTTCGTGGAGTCAGAAAGGAGACCTGTGGAACATAGCCGACTTCAAAGAGCAGTGAATAAGGGACACATCAGACCTGAGCGACAAGGGTTCTTTGAGCAGATAGGAGCAATTGGCAGTCACTTGGAATTAATCGAAAGAGGACAAGGGTTCAAGGGCTTTAATCAAAACTCAGTATCAGTGATTATACAGGCCACTGATCCGAGAATGTGATGGGTCTACTTGCTCCGCAATTCATCCAACTTTTTCATCGCGTTTTCAGCTTCCTGTTTCTGCCCTTTCCTCATGTAAATCTCAGCTAAGACCTCCCAGGCTTGGGCTAGTTGGGGTGCAATCTCAATTACCCTCTTCATTGAACGCTCAGCATCATCCATTTGGCCCATGTAAAAGTGTGCCAGAGACATTGTGAAATACGCATCAATGGACTGAGCATCAATCTGCACAGCTTTTTCCGTTGCGTCAAGCGCCTCATCATACCTATTCTGGTTTAGTAAGGAGCTAGCAAGAGAGGACCAAGATCGGCTAGTTTCTGGTCCAATCTCCAACGCCTTGCGAAGACAACTCTCAGCCGCTTCAAACTGATTGAGGTGGCCTAATGTAGATCCGAGGGAATGCCAGTATCTAGAAACAGCTGGATCAAGCTCCATAGCTCTTCGGTATGCCCGCTCTGCATCGCCCATCCTGTTGAGGAATAAATAGCAGGTACCAAGCAAGTCCCAGGCTTCAGGGCTATTAGGTGAAAGACTCACAGCAATATTCAGCTCTTTCTCAGCTTCTTCATACTTGAAGTCCTCCAATAACCTCGTGCATTTCATTAACAGGGCTTCTAATTCCTCATTCATCTGGTCTTGCTTCCAGGATTATATCTCTGTGACTTTGAGGCGCATCTTTTGCCAAAGCATCACATCCGGACTCGTTAATGGAGATAGAGGCCTCACATCTGAATCCTATTTCCTCCTCATAAACCATCATCTGCATAGCGCCTATCACAGCCTAATTCGCATCATAAACGTGGTCAAAGCTGGTCGATTAGGGCATAAGCCCGGTATTCATCCTGATTCTTCACTCGACAAATCCAATGCTGCCAATTCTACGTTAAAATAATTTCCACATGCCAAGAACTTCAGGCAGGTAGGGAGAACATTCTCACATCGATTCCATATTTTGTAATGACTTCATGCATTATTGCGTTCATACGCTTTCGCTCATCTTCAGGGAGTGAATCTGGCTGATGTGTCTTTAGAAGGTAATCGACTCTATCTCTAGCAATATCTTTGGACTGCTTGGACCCATTTCCAACCCAGGAATCGAGTGATATTCTACTTATAACCTCTGATGGAAAAATGTGTTCACTTCTAAGATGCTGTCGCGTATGCTTCTCCTTCAGGTAGTTGCCGCCAGGGCCAGCCGAACGAATCAATTCAGGAGTTTCTTCGAGCCCATCGACATTGATCCCTTGCCTGATTCGTAATGCAGCACCGCATATTTCATTGTCGATAACAAGCTTCTCCAATGACTGACAATTTATGCTTAACAGCATGCCCGGACCAGATACTATGTTAATCCCAGCTAATGCAGCTGGTAGCAGACCCATTGCTGACTCATATCCACTCTGTGCATCAACCGCTTTCGAATCAGATACTCCAAGATATGCATGTGTTGGCAGGCCATAGAATTTCCCCATCTCAGCAGAAGCACAAGCTGTAATGACGGCCTCAGGAGCGCCTATACTACTTGTGCCATGCCGTTGATCCAGAATTGATGTTGCCCCCCCATAAACCAAAGGAGTTCCTGATTTTGTTAGCTGAGCAATCACTATGCCACTGAGAACTTCAGCATTGTGTTGAACTAGCGTGCCGGCGAGTGTCACGGGACTTGTCGCACCCACAATAGGCGCCGGGATTATTGCGGCTGGGATTCCATGAGTCGCGCAGTCGATGAGATTTTGGGTGGAAACATCGCCCCAAATAAGCACCGAAGAAGGGCAACAATCAAAGACTGCTCTCGGCTTCTTGGCCAGCTCGTCCTCTCCACCAGCGACAACCTCGAGTATGCGTTTCATATCCAATAAGCCCTCTTTGCTGAAAGCTCCTGTGATTATGGGCTTGAGCGACTCCTTTAGAATTATGTATAGCCTGAACAAATCAGAAATGGATACAGGCACATCTGATGGAACCATCGCGGTGCTCTGGGCACCAACATTCTCCATGCAATCAACAAGCTGGACAAATCGAGTCAAATCATCAATTGTAGCTTTCCGAATATCACCGGATTCACTATCTTTGAAGTAGATGGATGATGATGCGGGATTGAAGAGCACATTATTGCCTCCTACCTCATGTTCATCCATTCCATCGCGAGAGAATAAGGTGAAGGATGCAGGGGTCCTCTGAACCAATTCCTCAACGAGACTAGGAGGGATTTTAGCAATCCCTGATTCCACTATGCATCCATTCTCGCGAAGCAGCTGGGTCGCTGTATCATTCTTTACGGCGACACCTGTCTTTTCAAGAACCTCAAGAGTAGCAGCATTGATGTTTTCTGAATCTTTTCGGGATAGGAAGCGGAGTTTAGTCATATTTGGGATTCCTCCTGCCCTGCGCCAGCTTTCTAGAGCGTGAGCTTGTCTATTGGATTTGAATCAATCACTCAAGGAAGGCTAAATTTCTGTCGTAGCGGCTATCAGATAGAAACTCGTGGTGTAAAACCCATGACTAGAATGAGGAAGATGAAATAGATGAGGAGCCAGAATTTGGGGCTCGGGTCAACCCTTCTCCTTATATCGAGATACATTAGGGCCGCAGGAATAATGAATGTGGGTAGAAAGATAGGCAAGCTTGTTCCATAATACCAAAATCGAGTCCTGTAAATACTGACCCAAACCTCAATGAGGCATAGCAGCAATGAATTGTAGATCATTATGAAGAGATGCAATCCAAGAATTCTTTTCCTCCATGTTGCTGTGCCGTCTCTAAAGTCATCCTTTGCCAAGAGCAGAAAAACCCCAGTTAAGGCGATCAGAAGGAAACTCAGTGCCACCGTCTGAGACTGGGTGTTATAGACAAATTCTGGTGCTGAAACATAGTCCTTGTATATTTCGTAGCAATAGATACCATGCATTGGATTAAAGACCAGGCCTTCACCAAGCAGCCAAACCCTCCATGTCCGGAACTCTTTTTCTTGGTATATCCAAAGATAAGCAACGTCATTTGCGACTGTTTCTTGGATGAGGTTGCAGTACGTCTGCTGCTCCAGTGGGTCAATTGTTGCGAGAAGTGACTCGTACAGGCTATTGACGAGAGTGTTGTTGTAGCCAATTTGTGGAGCATACGAACCATTGTGATGGCAAAATGCCTTCAGGAAATCCGAAGCATGAGCAATTTCAGCGCTCCATGCAGATAGAATCAAGGGCAGTCTATCTTCAGACATATAGTCGAAGTAGGCTGACCAAGCGAGTGGTTCCAAGATGAATTGCATCTCCCTGTCCAATCCAGATTGATTGGCCTCCGGATGGGAGAGGATTTGCTCTAGACCAGCTTTAGCAATTACCTCAGCAGGAGTCCCAACACTGCTTGTTGCCGGGTATGGAATCAGTATAGTGTTGTTCAGTTCATTCAAGGAGAAAACAAATGCGGAGTCCGCCATAGCTAGATTCCATTCTTCCACTGCCGAGGATGAGTTGTAGGTGGAATCGAATGCTGTGCCATTATGCCCCGGCATGCCTTGAGGAACTGGTCCCTTTGCTTGAGTAGCAAATCCAATCATTCTATCAAGGAACATTTCATAGTCAAATGCGAGGGAAGTTGCACGTCTGAAGTGAGGGTTTGCAAACGGACTTCGTGTGATGACTGTGGTCGAGTTGACTTCCTGTGTCAAGTTTCTCATATTGTAGCCAAGAGCATAGATGATGAAGCTCAGCCCTTCAGTTGAAACATTGATGTTATGATCCATCGAGCTGAGAGTTACGTTGTCCCAAATCTCGTCAGCAATATCCAATGGCCAGCTAGCTACATCAACAATGCCGGTATGGAGATTCAGTGTTCGTCCAGTGTTATCAGGATTAATCCGGACATAGACTGACTCAATAGCACCTGCACTTTCTGATGGAGCAATATTAGATTCAGTTGCGCTGGAAC
>JAHQWZ010000148.1 GCA_029856425.1 Candidatus Thorarchaeota archaeon | reverse complement strand
CAACTTGATCTTCTACGATGTAGGTCTCATGGTCCATGTTCAGACCTTGACCACCATGCATCTCTTCGATGAAAGAATAGGCGGTGAGAATCGCACTGAAGAGGTCAGGGTCGATCTCGGATGCAGCAAATGACTTGTAGAATATAGAGAGACCACTTTCTATCAATGAAACGATGATGTGCTGAACATCCTGGGTTATGCCTGTTTCCATGTGTGTATCATCTATGGTTCGGTGTATCAAGTCTCAAACAACCCCGTTTGGACCCCAGTCTTCCAAACACCATCAGCTGCGCCACTGACTGGTGTCAACATTAGATGGAGTATTCGAGTATAATTGTGTTGCCATGGAAATGGATATTGGGCAGGTTTAGGTAGTATCAAGCTGAGTCATGAAAGTCATCTGATCAAAGTACTCATGAATCTCAACTATCTTTCCATCCTTCAGCTTTATCACGTTGCTGATCGGGATTCGTATAGATTTGCCCTTTGGATGGATCTCCTTCCCATTGTAAAGCATGAAAGGCCCAGAATGTCTAGCAGTCATGATTCCTTGGATACAGACCCAATCATCCTGACCGAAAATATTGGTTATCTCTGCTTTCAGGTCTGTGAATATCTTGGCGAATGCCATATTATCTTCAATAAATGCATCCTTTCCCTTAAGAGGCTCACGTCCATTAGGCATGTAGTCAAGAACTGAGTCATCCATGTAATCAGCAAATGCTCTCGCACCGCCATTGTTGTAGGCTTCTGTTGCCTGTTTGACTAATTCGATATTCTCTGCAACTGTCATTTCATCACCATGGAATTAACTATTGTGAAGCGTATTGGCATATACGTCTTCTGATATCAGAAAAAAAGCAATCTCAAGAATACCTATTCTTCCAAATAAAGGGGAGATGGAGCTGGCATTGGTTGCGCCAGACTCCATTTGCAGATGTTTCCCTAGCTCATCGCAAACGAATGAGATTCATAGTTATCTAAGAGAAGCGCTTCACAATCGGCATCTCTGATAAAATCGCCGTAAGTGGCCATAAATGACTCGCATGCGCCTTCGGTGAAGTGAATTGGAATGAAGTAGTCGGGCTGGATTGCAGAAATTACAGATACAATCTCGTAATCAGCCATTGTCTGACAACCGGGTCCTAGTGGCAAAAATGCAACGTCGATTTGCCCAGCAATTTCATAGTATTCCAAGATGTTCTTGGAATCGCTTGCGTGGAAGAATGTGAATCCATTAATCTCTATGATATAGCTAGTCCAATTGGCCTCCCTTGGGTGTGTCGCATCGTAGCCTTCCACAGCAAATGTGTACATGTAGAAGGCGGTGATATTAGCTGTACCAACTTGGATGCTATCGCCAGGAACTACCCCTATGCCGTCATATATGCTGACTTGCATTGACATATTCGCGGGAAAGACGTTCACTGTGCTTTCCTTCTGAAGCATGTTAATTGCAGAGCTCTGATAGTGGTCCCCATGAGGATGAGTTATCAAAATAGCGTCCGCCTTGAGGTCAGCGAAGCTCGAGTTGAGATCTATTGGGTCAATATATATCCTCAGATCATCTGCCTCAATCATGACTCCCGCATTGTCTAACAGTGTAACCGTTATCGAACCCTCTTGATCAGTAGGTGAAGGTGTCAAGAGGAGAAGTGCCACTATAGCAGATCCAACCGTGACAAGAATAAGAATAGCCCCCAGAGCCATCATAGTCCGGGGTTTGCTTGTAAGTCCCATATTCCAAACCACACTCTGTAAGCCAGTATTTAAGATAAGGTTCAACGCAGGCAATGTGTGATACAAGACATAGTGGCAAGATTGAAGGGAGTTCAGCCCCATTTGCTCTTTAGATGAGTTGCCAGAAGTGTTTTGTATCTTTGAACAGATCTAGGATGCAGTCCAGCTGTTTCTGCGATTACGGACAGAGTAACAGGGGCCTTCTCTAGAATGCCTGCAATGTAGATAATTCCTGCAGCCCCGCCAATAATACTACAGGAAGTCAACACACCATCTTCATGGGCTAGATGGATCAAATCTCTCGTCCTATCCACAACACTTGCTGTAGATCCGAGCTTGTACAGAACCACTAAAGCCTGAGTGCGCACAGCTTCTACAAATGCAATGAGCCCAGTTTTCGAATCTCTCATGACGACAGAAGCGGTTGAATTCATATATAGGGCAGTAGATTTCAAGCGCTCTTAACCAATCATGCCATTCTGGCTCTCATAATAGCATGACTTTACCAGCATAGCAATGAGTGCATCCCTGACTGAAGATTCATCGGGGATTCCAGTTATCGTTGTCTCACATATGCGCATCATAGGTATCGAGGTGACAGGTGCATCTTGGGCATCTCCATTCATCTTCTCAATGTCAATCCGACAGATGGCACTATCTTCCACTTCCAAAGGAGCTCTCGCACATTGCAGAACATCATCGGCTGCCGGACAAAACATGCAATTCTCTCCAGTATAGAAGAGGATGCATCCGCATCTACCACACAGAGTCACTGACTTCTCTAGCGTCATTGCGGGAACTCAGACTGTATTGGTATTAGAACTATATTCATGTATGTAACACATCGATGACCAACTATTAGGTGCTACTTCAGGCTAAGTAGCTCTACTTCAAAGATAAGAGTTGAATTCGCGGGAATCAATCCATCTCCCACGTCTCGTGAGCCATATGCCAATTCGGGAGGGATTGTCAGTTTTCGCTTCCCGAATCATCATCTTATGGCTCAAAACACTAGCTGCAATATCTAGCTGATGAATGGAGCAAGGGTGCACTAAGCTTATCAGCGCCAGCATAATTTCGAAAAACCGGTCATTCCCATGGATACTGCAGATTGGTTTGAACAAGGCAGAGAGGCGATGCAGTCAGGGAACCTTGAGAAGGCAATCAATGCGTTCAATCAAGCCGCTAGCCTAACTCCTTCTTCTTTTGCGGCATGGTGGGAGCTTGGCAGAGCCTGTAATCTATATGGTACTGAGATTGAAGCGACAGGTGACCATTCTCGTGCAAATATGTACAAAATCAAGGCGGCATTCTCTTTCGATAGAGCGGCAAGAGCAGACCCAAATGATTCCAACGCCGAAAAGGCCAAGGCTTACGCTCAGACAATTCGTGAGGCGCAGAAAAGGAAAAAGGAAATGGGTCTATTCGAGTAGTATTGCATCATCTCTTATAAGACCCATTTTCTCTCAGACATAGAGGTTATTGTAGAAGCCCCAAGGCGGATAGCTGAGATTTCCTTCATTCCAGGGTATACTCCTCGCCCTCATTAAGGATGACGACCTTTGTTGATGATCCGCCCTCAACTCTGTCCTTGAAGACGTTTGGATCTGCATCCTTGATATGCATTGGAATGGCAACCTTGGGATTCATCTTTATGGCGGCCTCTGATGCCTCTTCAATGTCCATTGTGTAAGTGTCGCCACACGGCAACAAAGCTACATCGAAGTCCCACCAATCCTCCATCTCGGGAATAAGATCAGTATCTCCTGCGTGGTAGATCTTCTTGCCATCTATCTTCACGACATAGCCAACACCGAGCTCCTTGGGATGAAATGGCTCTCCCGGTTTGCGAAATCTCTTAACATTGTAGGCAGGTACAGCGCTGATGGTAATCTCAGCAAACATCATCTTCATGAACTGACCCGGTCCCAAATCCCAAACAATTCCTCCGCCAAGTTCCTTCTTGAGATTCGGAGGAGCAATAATCGGAGAGCCCAGCTTGCGTATCTTCTTGATCAGTTTCTTATCGAAATGGTCTTGATGGCCATGAGTGACCAAAATAAGGTCTGCAGGACCAAAGTCTTCATTCTTCAGGCCTGTGTTCTTTGTTGATGGATCTATGTAGATGTGCTGGTCATCAACTTTGATCAAGAAACTTGCATGTGCTAGATATCGAAGTGTTATTGCCAATCAATTCACCTATGTGTACAAAGCTAATCCTCGGTATATTTCTTTCAGGATAATTCTCCAGCCTAAATATCAGCTTTCGATCCATCCAGTTGGGTTCCATAGTCGACCAGCCTTCATATTCTCCTATCGAGATGTCCACAAGTAAGAGTACAAAAGACGCTCCTGCGATTCATAGTCATCATGAACATCCCTTTCGAATCGTGGTATGCAGCTATCTCTCATAGATACTCTCAGAGATCATTCAATGGACAGAAACTAAGCAATGAATCACTGGAACGGCTGGAGAATCTATGTGAGGAATTCAGGCCGTTTAGGGGTGCACGTGCAAGCTTTGTCAGAGCCCCTCTGAAGGGCGTTTTCAAGGGAATCGTAGGTTCATACGGCATGATCAAGAACGCTCCGCATCTTGCAGCATTCATTGGTGACACTTCATTTCCAGAAGTACAGGAAGCGACTGGCTACCTGGGAGAAGGGGTGATTCTAGAGGCGACAAGTATGGGTCTCCAGACCTGTTGGATTGGGGGCTTCTTCAGGCATGAAGTGCTTGAGCAGATCTTGGAGCTTGAAGAGAATGAAAAGATCTTGGCAATCACGCCAGTTGGCTATGGAGTCAGCATGAAGAGCACTCGAGATAAGGTCATGTCCTATGCAATCAGGTCGCATCGAAGGAAATCACTCGAGAATCTTCTAACTAATTCTAACATTGAACTACCCTCTTGGTCTCGGACTGCCCTTGAAGCCGCCAGACTTGCGCCTTCTGCAGCAAATCGACAGCCGTGGAGATTCACAGTTGATGCCGATTCCATTACCGTGAGCACTGGCAGAGTGAGAGGCGTCAGTAGAATCTCAAGCAGACTAGATTGCGGCATCGCCATGCTGCATCTTGAACTGGGTGCTAAAGTGCAAAATAAGGAAGGCAGTTGGGAGTTGCTCTCAGCTCCTTACGTAGCGAAGTATTCCACATCGTGAGTTGGCAAGCAAACCCCACTGTGCAGGACTTCTGGCTGTTGGTTTGGCCACTATTTCCTCTTCTAAAGGATCTGGAATTCGAATCAGAAAGAGAGGAGAGTTGGGATGCAACGACTCTATGAAGAAAGAATTGCTAAATCACCAACTCTCAATCAAGACTAAACTATAGCTCGGCTGTCATCTTTGCGAAATCTTCAGCTGGGAATGCGAGCATTGTTCTAGTCCTCGCCGCTCCACCTGCGCCTAATTGTAACAATCCCTTGAGAGCAGTCTCATTGTCAGGAGCTTCTACTATTCCAATCCAATCGTATTTCCCCATTGTGTAATAGAGCGCTTTGATTTCGCACCCAAGCGATTTAGCTAGGTCATAAGCATTCTTCTGGCGTTTTCCTTCTTCACTTATCTTTTTGACAGCCTCTTCTGTTAGATTTCCTAATATCACAAATGTTGGCATTATACAACCTCCCCTATGTGATAACGCAATTAGTGTATGAATACGTAAATCAGTTTTTGGATAGTT
>JAHQWZ010000147.1 GCA_029856425.1 Candidatus Thorarchaeota archaeon | reverse complement strand
AAAGGTTGTCCGAACTGATGGTTTAACTCTGGTCATCTATGTCACTGGTGACAAATCTGAATCATCGGTCTTTCTTGAAATATCGGGCGGAACAGATGCTTTGGAGCTAAAACAGGAGATTGAATCGAGTCTTAGTGAATAGGAGACTGAAAGAAGTTGAAACAGGTTCCTAGTCTGTCCAGAGGCGATTCATTGGGTCTGGTGGCTCGCCGTGCATGGGAAAGCGCGCTCTCGGATTTCTATTATCCACCCTTGCCTGATGTCCATGTAGAGCACTCGGACGATGCTAATAGCTATTTCTACATTGAAACCCATGACTGGACTGTCCATCTCAATACTGCAGGGGTTCCACCACATCTGGACTCGAACGAGGCTGAGCCCTATCTCAGGTCAGTTTGTCAGCATGAGATTCAGCACTACTTGGTCTGCCCTTATGATGCCGTGATGAATGGTATGATGTTTGCTGCAGCAAGGCGTCATGTCAATGACGCGACTGCTTTGTTTGTCTGCAATCTGTTTGCTGACCTTGTTGTGGACTCTGCTTTGTTGAAGAGATACACACGCCTTACGCATTCTCGTATCACCTCCAATATCTTTGGCTCTTCCATGATGGGGCAAGCTCACAGTCCTCTTTGGCTATTGATTGTTTCCTGTTACCGAGCGATGTGGGGCTTTCCACTGCCCTCTACAGTCAGCATAGACAAACAGACCTATGAGGGTGCTGAGTCTATTGCGTGGATAGGACGCAAGTACATTGACAATGAGAATAGATGGCCTAAAGCAGTTGAGGAGATTGCCAAGATAGTAGCTGAATGGCAGCCAGATCCTGAAGAACCCCTTGCAGGCTGCGGAGGAACGGCCGAACCAGATAATGCTTCAGAAACAGGTGCAATCGATGTTCCAATTGATGTGGATGGATTAATGGGGAATCCTGTTGAGATTCGAAATGGTGACCGCGCAAGACGGTGCATGTCTAATGCCAATGACCAGGACCTTGAGATGGAAATGGAGCGGCTCGCAGTTGAGGTTGAACAGCGTGGTGGTGATTTAAGCGATCTAGAGGCTGTCTATCTGGTGGCCGGAATAGGCTCTAAGCGGAAACAATGGATTCGATTCTGGTATAGGGCAAAGGTCCGCGGCCTCCTGAGGTTCGATGTCCGGAAGAGCAAACTCGCGGGGTTCACTCCGTTATCCATTCAGCTGTGGCGCCTAGGAGATCCCCTCGAAGAGCTTGATGTTGTCCAGAGTCTGCAGGCTTTTCCTGTCCTGGTTCCTAATATGTCTACTAGACGATGGCTTAAGACTGAGATGTACGGGGAGTCTGAATCTAACTCTCTACCAGACCTCCTGCTTGTGATTGACTCCAGTGGGTCAATGACATGGTCAAGGCGCGGCAGGAATCCCTCTGGGTTATATCATACAGCACTTGTTTCTGCATTTGCAGCCATTGATGTAGCATTACGCAAAGGGAACAGAATTTCTGCCATTAACTTCTCAGATGGTGCTCGCATCTGTGATTGGACCCGTGAACGTTCAACAATAGAGAAAGTGCTGCTCGCGTATCAAGGAGGCGGCACAGTTGCTCCAATAAAGAAGATTGCGGATGCATGCGATAGCTCAGGGTCTGGCATCATGGTTCTTATGATTACGGATGCTGAGATTGCCAACTGGAGCCAGCTCATCAAATCAATCGCAAAGCTGACTCGAAGAGGCCACAAGTATTTCATGTTCCATATCGGTTCCCCTGGAAACGAACTTGAAGACAAGTTACTTGGTGATATGGCCAAGGCTGGAGCACATGCCATCCCGGTGAAGTCTATCAAGGATCTGCCTGGACTAGTGGTGAAAGAGGTAAGAGGTGTCTATCAGTCGTGACCGGGTTTCTAAACGGCTCCTTCTTTATCAGCTGATGGTTGCGGAAGGTCCATCAAATATGCGTGGATTGATTTTGCTGCGATTCTTCCAGCACCCATTGCTTCAATCACTGTGGCGGAGCCAGTGACTATGTCGCCGCCAGCCCAGATTTTCTCAATATTAGTTCGGTTATTCTCATTCACGACAATATAGCCCCATTTGTTGAGTTCCAGTTCGGGCATTGTCTTTGTCAATAGCGGATTTGCGCCTGCCCCAATTGAGATGATGACTTGATCGCACTCCATCTCAAAGTTTGATCCCTCAATGGGAATGGGTCGACGCCGTCCGCTGTCGTCAGGTTCGCCTAATTCCATCCTGATGCATTCCATGCCAGTAACGACACCATCTTTCCCCAGAATCTTTACTGGATTTGACAACAAATTGAATATGATATCCTCTTCTTCAGCATGATGGACCTCTTCTCCTCTAGCAGGAAGTTGTTCTCTTGCACGTCTATAGACGATGGTTACTTTGGCGCCTAGTCTTTTAGCTGTCCGTGCGGCGTCCATTGCAACGTTACCGCCCCCAACAACACAGACATGCTTTCCTGGGGGAAGTGGTGAGTCATAATCAGGAAACAAATAGCCCTTCATGAGATTGGACCTAGTGAGATATTCATTTGCAGAAAATACTCCATTGAGTTCTTCTCCCTCGATTCTCATGAACCATGGAAGACCTGCACCCACACCTATGTAGATTGCATCATATTCCTCCACTAGCTCGTCCATCGTGACAGTCATTCCAGCAACGACATTCAACTCAAAGTTGACACCTTGCTTGACTAGGTAGTCCACCTCCGCTGCAACAATAGCCTTTGGGAGTCTAAATTCTGGGATTCCATAGACGAGAACGCCTCCAGCTTCATGGAGTGCCTCTAGAACAGTGACTTCGTGACCTAGCAATATTAGGTCGCCTGCAACGGTGAGACCGGATGGCCCGGATCCAATTATCGCAACTTTTTTCCCAGTTGATTTTGGCTTAGGGGGTATCTCAACTAGATTGTTGGTCCTCTCATAATCCGCTACAAAACGCTCGAGAGCACCAATGGAAACGCCTCCATATCTCTTGAATAGTGTACAATCCCCTTCGCATTGATTCTCTTGCGGACATACTCTTCCGGTGACTGCAGGAAGGACATTAGTTTGCTTGATCAACTTGGCAGCTTCTCCAAATTTGCCTTCTCCTACTAGCTTGATAAATTCAGGAATTTGGACACCAACAGGGCATCCAGAAACACAAGGTCGCTTTCTGCAATCAAGGCATCTCTTTGCTTCTTGCATGGCTTGTTCGGGTGTAAGTCCCAATGGGACTTCCTCGAAGTTTGCAGCCCTGGCTGACGGATTCTGTTCTGGCATCTTGGCTCTGGGGATGGCCATTCGTTCCTTAGGTGTGAGTCCCTCTTTTCTTTCGCTCACTTATGCCACCTCCCTTTGCTTCTTTGCACACTCACCTGAAGCGCCATCTGTTCTCGTCTTGTAGAATTGGTATGCCATGTTTTCCTCTGCGACGTAGGCATGCTTTCGTGCAAATACCATGTCCCAGTTCACTTTGTGACCATCAAAGTCAGGACCATCGACGCATGCGAACTTCGTATTGCCATCCACCTCCACTCGACATATACCGCACATCCCCGTTCCATCCAGCATCAAGGAGTTCATAGCTACGATAGTAGGGATATTATGCTCCTTTGTTCCCCTGGATGATACCATCATCATGTAGGTACAACCTATGAAGTGGGCGTAGTCGATTTTTCCCTCTTTTTCGAGAATATACGGTAATGCCTCTGGGACATGTCCTTTGAGTCCCCTAGAACCATCAGCAGTCACAATGTATAGTTCATCGACCTCTTCTCTGAGCTTCTCCTCATTATACACGATATACGCTGTGCGAGCCTCAAAGAGTCCAATGACCCTGTTGCCTGCCTTTTTGAACGCCTTTGCCAAAGGGTAGATGGCTCCTAGACCATAACATCCACCACCTAGAAGAACAGTTCCAAAGTTTTCAATCTTGGAGGGTCTTCCGAGCGGTCCAACAACTGTGTGTACTATGTCACCAGGTTCCATGCGAGTGAGTTTCATCGTGGACACTCCGGCTTCCTGATAGAAGATTGTTATAGTCCCATTTTCTGAGGACCAGTCAGACAGTGTGAATGGAATCCTCTCCCCCACCTCATCTGGTATCACAATAACGAACTGCCCAGGCTTGGCCCTCTTGGCTATCACCGGTGCAGATAGAACAAGCCTGTGCACGTTAGGCACTACTTCTTCGTTGATTATGATCTCTCCCTTCATGAAACCACCTCCTTTGTCTTTCCTGCATGTTCTTTCTGTACACGTTTGACCAGTTCATCTAGTGTTTCCTCAGAGAGAGACACATCTCTACTTGGTAAAGCCTTGATCATGATCGCGAGGTCCTCGATTCTCTCAGGAATGATTGCCCCTCGATATCTTGGATACCAATCGTTCTTCTCTTTGGATACAGGCTTCCATGATGCTCTTCTGGCCTGTCCGCCCACCTCGATGTTGCGAGTGAAGCGCGAGAGTTCCTCCCAGATTTCGTCAGTTGTCTCCTGCTCAAATCCACCTCTGCCCATTCTCTTTCCTAGTTCTGAGAAGATTTGCCAGTCCTGTCGAGCAGTTCCTGGAGCCTTTGCGATAGCCCTCAACTTGAGGGGTTTCATTTCAAGATTGACAAAGGTGCCATCTTCTTCCACAAAAGTTGTAGCTGGGAGGATTACTTTGGCCATCTCTGACCATTCTGATGGATAGGGTGATTGGTAGATAATTGTGTGAACCTTTTCAAAGCCCTCAGGTGATAGTGAGCCCTCAGCCACATAGAGTACGTCTAATTCCCCCTTCCGGGCCTTTTTACGCATCTCAACTAGATGTAGGCCATCCGACAGGTTTCCCTCTCCCCAAGTCTCTTCCACGAGCGATTTGGCTTCTTTCATAGTCACAGACGCAGGTCCGGGCAACATCTCTGGCCGCAATCCTGCCTTCATAACCCCTGCCTCGTTTCCGGTTGGGAACAATGGGAACAGTGCACCGTCTGCCCCAGCTAGTCGCACAAGTGCACGAAGTGCGAGGCCTGGTTCTTTGAACTCTAAAATCCTTGGTCCAACGATTATTGCTCCCTTGCCGTTATCCGTTATCTCAACAAGGAGCTGGGCCTGAGTGCTCGTCAGCCCAGGAAGGTTTGAGTCCTTTTCAGCAAGCTTGCTCAGGAACTTCTCTGTTTCTTTCACTTGCAGAGCTACATGGATTTTGGACCATCTATGGAGGTTGGAGCCTATATCTCCAATTGCAATGAGTGGCTTCCCGTTTCTCACTTGCTTGTAAACATTCTTTGCTACAACCTGATGGGTCTTTACAAAGTCGCCTCCGACTGAGATGATCCAGTCTACCTCTTCTAGATAGTCAAGTTCACAGACCCTGGCAAAGTCTTGACTGACAGCTAATTCCTCGTGGATTAGTGCAGGAAAGTCTGATCCTTGAAAGTCTACGTTTGAACTCTTGA
>JAHQWZ010000146.1 GCA_029856425.1 Candidatus Thorarchaeota archaeon | reverse complement strand
TATCTGCGCTTCTAATGCTAAGAGTTGACAGAGAGACCGCTTTCAGGTTCAGCTTTTTGATGAGTGTACCAGCTGTCATCGGCATTCTCATTGTGGAGGTTCTTACAGGAAACACGATTCCGCCATCAATTGCCCTGGTGGACTTTCTTTTGATGGAGATTATTGTCTTTATTACAGGTCTTCTATCAATGGAAACATTACTAAGATTGGCTCGACGTGTTAGTTTTTGGAAGCTTTGCCTCATCCTATCTCTTGCTGCTATTTCCTTTGGAGTGCCAGCTCTGCTCTAACTAGTCGGATCTTTTCTGAAACATTATGGCAATCGGTGCGTTAGCCTTCCGCCATTCTGCCAGCTTGCCTTGGTAGTCCAGAGGCACTGGATGTCTGCCATGGTTTCCAATCACAATGAAGAGGGTCCCAACCCTTGCCTGTTTGAGCAGAACCTTCACCCAGTTGTCAGTCCTTCGCACTATCTTTTCAAGGAGCGTCTTGGGCGGAGTTCGGTGCCCGTATTGAGCATAGAGGCTTTCGAAATCAAGGAAGTGTAGATAGAGGAGTTCTGTCTTGAAAATGTGTTTAGTAGACTCAACATACGTGGCCATATCGTCACGCTTGTGCACAGTGATCCCAGGATCAAATCCAAGAGCTTCTGTGTCATCCTCTCTGCATATTAGCTTGACAGACTTTCCGTGGTTGCGAGCAAGCTGCATCAGATGAAATCCAGCAGTGGGGCGAAGTAAAGATTTCATCAGAGGAATCGCGTAGGGGTCAGCTGTTTCTATTAGTGCTAGTGCCTCCAAGTTCTTAATCATCGCCTCGGGTTTATAGACCACTGCTTCAAACAATCCAAAGTTGTCGATGATAATAATGACAATTGCAGTGGGATTAAACTTCTCAAGCAACTCAGCGTTGGGCGAGGGCATTCCCGTTGGAATTTCGATGCCCATCAATTTGATGAGCGTGGAAGGAAATTCTAGTACCGATGTTCTTACTTGAGGGAATGACATTGATATATCCTCTCTATTACGCCATATTTGAGTTCTGTGTAATAAGACCCATTGTTTTACTTGAGTGCACGCAGGGCGCTTATACTTATGCCTGATGTTCTGGGACGCATGGAAGCATTAATAGAGTCACAGGAGCCAGAGCCGTCCGAGGTAGCGGAATGACAATCAGGGACATCGTCTACAATGATAGCATCAAATTCATCCTCTCAGGGGGAAAGGGTGGCGTTGGCAAGACAAGCTGCGCTGGAGCAATGGCGGTTCTTTCAGCAAGACATGGCTTTAGAACTCTGGTTATGTCAACAGACCCAGCCCACAGTCTAAGTGACAGCTTCGATCAGAATCTCTCAGGCGGAGAAATCATCGAGATTAAGGGAGTCAAAAACCTCTGGGGTATGGAGATTGACACCGAAAAGGGCATGCAGGAGTTTCAGACGTCAATTGGGGACGGCGGCGCGGGCCCTGAGTTGGAGATGGCATCACAACTCGTTGGAGACCTAAGTGCCATGTCACCTCCTGGTTCAGATGAGGCTATGGCTTTTGGGAAGATGTTGGAATTCCTCGAAGACACATCATATGACAGAGTAATCTTTGACACTGCACCCACGGGGCACACCTTGAAGCTGTTGGAACTGCCGGACCTTCTTGATAGCTGGCTCGGGAAGATGCTCACACTCAGACAGCGATTGAGTTCGATGATGTCAGGCCTGAGGTCCATGTTTGGCGGCGGAACTCAGGATGAGTCTTCATGGGAGATGTTGCAGCGCACAAAAGACAAAATCCTAGCGGCTAGGATGCAGCTATCTGATCCTGAGATGACTCAGTTTACAGTCGTGATGATACCAGAGGCTATGGCTGTGTTCGAAACCCAAAGACTACTTGGCAGTCTTCATACCTGGAACATACCTGCATCCAACATTATTGTCAATCAACTCGTGCCTCCTAATCCTGACTGTGTTTTCTGCAGCACTAGAAGAGAAATGCAACAGTCTAATATGGTGGATATAAGAGACCTCTACAAAGACCTCGACATTACAGAGGTGCCTCTCTTCGACAAGGAGATTCGAGGCATAGATGGACTCACTGAGCTAGGGAAGATTCTGATTGGAGAAGAGCAATAATGAGACGTTCACTAAGAATCAAGATTGGAGCTGCAATCTTCATATTCCTATTCCTGGCATCGGCACTTGCGGCAATCTATCTATTGTATAAGCCCTGAATGCAATTCAGGGTAGAAAGAATTAGACACCCTTTACTCTCTTTACGACGGGTGGACGTATCTTGTAGAGGATTCGGCCTCCACAGTAAGGACACTTCACCCCTGGAAGAGTCTTAAGACCTTCTGGCGTGACCTCTTTGTGACAGCTATGACAGATGTAGACCATTAGACATCGCCTCAAAGAACCTGACAGAATAGTCGGTCCTTGCAGCATCAAGCCGGCGTTCTCTGCATATGAAGCTTTTCTTATGACTGGCATAGAAACGATGAATTCTAGAGGTCTTCCGCCACTTGGCCTTCTACCAAGCCGCTGCTCAAGACCTTGATGATTTTAACAAGGAGAACAGTTCCAACAGAATACCCACCTCTTACTGTCATAAGAGGCCCTTCGATTAAGGGATAGACCATAGAGTACCCATGATGTGTCAATGAGGGTTCGGCCACAACTCCCCGCACAATCGCACCCACGAGCTTGTTTTTTCGTTTTCGGTTGATTCGAGCTGCCTCTTTTCGAAGTGGAGCAGTTAGGGCATCTTTTGGATGTGGTTCAGGAAAACCTGCAAATGCAGAGCCGGGTAACGCTCTAAATCCATACAAAATAATTCTTTCGGCACCGGCCTGAGCAACTTCTCTCATCACGTGTATAGACTCTTTTACAGTTTCAGGAGTCTCACCGGGCAGACCGTAGATTAGATAGACAAATGGAGCCATACCGTGAGCCTTAGCGATTCTCACTGCTCGCAGTACATCATCAGAGCTTCCACACTTCCCAATACTCTTCAGATGCTCATCAGAACCGGTTTCAAGACCAATATTGGGAGAAATCCCTTGCATCGAATTTGAAAGAACAGCTGCAACCTCCTCGCTAAACAGGCAGGCCTTCATATTCTCTATGGAGAGATGGGCATTTCCTGCGGCGACTTCTGGCTGTGATGTTAGACGTAGTAGCAGTCGATGTATTGCATTGATGTTGGCTGGCGGGTTGCATGGGTCAGTGACGGGGTCGCGACCTCGATGGTAGTCCAGAAAATCAGGAGCCTCCAGGACAATTCTATGCACGCCAAGCTTGATTAGCTCAATAACCTCATTTGCGATTGCTTCTTCTGACCGACTTCTTGGCGGCCCCCAAGTACTGGGCACGCTACAAAACCCACAACCAGGAGGAATGGCTTCTGGACAATCCATCCTTACTTCCAAGTCAGGCGAATCACAGTTGCTACATTCTGTGCATTCCTGTCCACCAGGAAGTGTAATCTTTGTACGTCTAAAGTTGGAACATCCTCTAACAGCCTCAACATAGACACGAGCGGCCTGATAAGAAATATAGTCAACAATTCGTGTTGATGAGGGAACATATACCGATGAGATTTCATCTGGGGCAAGGAATTTCCTTGAGGGTGTGAATTTCGGGGATTCCGCATCGAGGTAGGCAACCCCTCGAATCGTTGAGTAATCGATTTGCTCATCAAGGAATCCAGCACTGAGGAGTTCGTCCAAGGTAGCTTCACCTTCACCCAAGACCAGTACATCGGGCTTCAGAGCCTTTAGAACCGAGATAGGATCAGATGTCACTGGTCCTCCGAGCAGCATTTTCCCTCTAGGATTACTTCTTCTCCATTTTCCAGCTATCTTTCTCACTACGGGCAAATCCATAGTCATTGCGCTTATGGCAATGTGTTGGAAGTTCTTCATCACTCCAGGATTCGAAAGAACACTCTCTGCTCTAGCAATACGACACCGGATTTCGTTAAGCTCCAACACGCCTGCAACTGAGCGAGGACCACACCCAATGGAGTCTCTTGAGCTAGTGCGGCGTCCAGTCCCAGCACTCAGGGCATCAACAATCAAGACTCCGCTCTGCATATCAGAAGCTGGTGTGTCGATAGTTCTTTACTTTTGCCTATTCCAGTAGTTCGCGCTCTGCTTGACGTTCACCTTCAGAGAACTTATATGCGTGAAAATAGCCATCTTTGTAAAACTAAACTTTCAGGAGTATTTTGCTGCGTGAGCGATGAAGGTGGAATATGCCCAAATTGCGGATTGCCGATTGACCTGTGTGTCTGTGAAACCATAGCTCAAGAAGAAGCCCGCATTACTGTGACTGTTGAACGAAGAAAATGGGGCCGTCTTACGACCGTCGTGGAAGGTTTCGACAAGACCATCGATCTTGGAGACCTTGCCACCAAGCTCAAAGGCAAGCTTGCTTGCGGTGGAGCTGCAAAACATGGCCATGTTGAACTGCAGGGAGACCATCGTGGTACCATCACTGCTGTCCTGGCCAAGCTAGGCTTCCCCGAAGAGATGGTTCAAGTGGATTGGACATTTCAGAGCGGAAGGCGGAGATAGAATTCTGACCCGGGTCTATTCTCGACTCGGTTTGAACCATAAAGCTGACACTAGTGATACCTATCCCAGAGCCATAGAATCGATTCCAAGCTTGCGGACGATCTCTTTGTAGCGATTCCTAACTGTCACCTCAGTGACTCGAGCAACCTCTGCAATCTCTCTCTGCGTTCTCCGTTCATCAAGCATAATTGACGCTACATAGATAGCAGCCGCAGCAAGACCTAATGGGTCACGTCCTATGGTTAGCCCAATATCTCTGCTTCTCTGAAGAATCTCAACAGTCCTCAACTGAACTGGACTTGAAAGAGATAACTGAGAAGCAAACCGAGAGATGTAGTCGATTGGATTGCTAAGTGGAATCTTGATGGCAAGACTTCGCAAGAGCAGACGATAGCACTGTCCCAGTTTCTTTTTATCGACTCTTGAAGCGTCAGCAACCTCATCAAGTGGTCTTGGCTTCATTCGTATCCTGCAGGCGGCATATAGCGTTGCAGCCACCATCGCTTCGATTGAACGTCCTCTTACTAGTTTCTTGATGATGGACTTCCTATAAAGCAGGGCAGCAAGTTCGCGGATTGGCTTAGGAATGCCTAATTGAGATGCAAGTCGCTCTAGCTCCGACATTGCCTGTGCCAGATTCCTGTCCATTGAGCTATGGACACGGGACCGAATCTGCCATTTCCTCAGGCGATATATCTCAGACCGGCGTGTAGGACTCAGCTTTCGTCCCGACGTATCACGATCTCTCCAATCAATTACAGTCGAGAGACCTTTGTCGTGCACAGTATACCTCAACGGTGCACCAACCCTGCTACGGGCATCAGCCTCTTCAGAACTGAAAGCCCTCCATTCTGCTCCTGTATCAATTCGATGGTCAGATA
>JAHQWZ010000145.1 GCA_029856425.1 Candidatus Thorarchaeota archaeon | reverse complement strand
GGGTCAAGGTCCTTAATGATATTCGACGAATGATAGCCCTCAACAATTTTCCCAGAGTTCTCCAGAGCAGCACTTAGGGGACCATCTCTCACACCCATGACAAGGTCAACATGTGCTACTTCCAGACCCTCGCCTGCCAGTGCTTCACCATGAAGCAAGGTTAGGTCCTCCACAACATCAGGAACTAGACCAACTGCTTTTGGATAGGCTTCAGCAAGTAATTCTCGGTCGCCCATTTTGAACGTTACTGGTCCACGCTCAATCAAATGAAGGTCTTCTAGGCACGTCCTAAGTTCATCAATGTCCTCATACCTCAAAGAATCACTCTCTTGGAGAGGCCGTCGAGCCACCCCGACAGGAATTCCCATCATATTCAATCCTGCTTTGATTGCCAAACCGCCCCCTCGATTAACAAAGATTCTAACCGTCTTTTGTATGCTCCTTTGGATTATCAAAGCCTCCTTGAGATCGCCAGCAGCTAATGCTGCTTGCATCTTGAGATATCGATCTGGGAAGATATTCGCACTCGCAAGAATAGCACCATCACAACCCGAAGCAAGTGCTGGAAGAGCTACTTCGTCATGCCCAATCATAACTTGAAACTCCTCAGGCTTTCGAACAAGGACCGTGGTTAGGTGCACGAGATTGCCGCTTGAATCTTTTAATCCAATGATATTTTCAATCTCTCGTAGACCATCAATCACCCACCAATCGAGCATGACTCCTGTCACCTGAGGAATATTGTACAAGATAATCGGAATCTCTGATGAGTTGGCAATCTTCTCAAAATGCTCGTATATCTCCTTAGTTGAAGGCTTGAGAAAGTATGGCGTGACAACTAGAGCTGCTGAGGCACCAAACTCAGCCGCTCTTCTTGTCAGCTTGATAACGTCGTTTGTGTATGCAGCTCCTGTTCCTGCCACTACAGGTACTCGGCCATCAGCAGCTTCGCATGCTATTCGAATTGCTTCAACTTTCTCCTCAAATCGCATGCTGGTGAACTCGCCTGTTGTACCGCATGGTACTAAGCCGGTGGCACCCTTACCAATTGTATAATCAATTAGTCTGCGATACTGCTTCTCGTTTACACCATTCTCATCGAACGGAGTTACTAGCGCAGGGTAAACACCTTTGAATCTATAGTTGGCACTCGTCACAATAATCAACCCCATATCTTTGAAAGGGCTTTCCTCACCGCATCCTCGGCTGCCGCCCTGATTTCCCTACGTTCACGTGTGTTCATGTCAATGTCTAAAGCCATTAGCATGACATTATCCGTCACGGCTCCACGGGGGATGAGATTCTTCTCAAGATGATCCGCAACTGCGCGGGCTGCACCGGCTTGGACAGGCCCATAAAAGAGAGAGGCCTGCCTCATAGACTCGATTTTGCTTTTGGGAATCATAAGGCTTGATGGCTTCACGGGTAGGTTTGGTTCTAGAATAACTGTAAGAGCCTCTCGACCTATCTGAGGAGTTGTCAAGAGTTTCACGAATACCTTACCTAATGGACCACTCTTCGAGCCTGTAGCCACACTTGCCGTGATCTTATCATTTGAGCCAACGCCAAAATCAACATTTGCCCTATCAATATCCTCAGCCATTTCATGAAGTATACGCATTATATCAATAGGTTGAGCCAAGGGATGTTCAAGAGATTCAATCACTCCTAGTCTTTCTAATTCGAGGCGAATTTCCTCTTTCAACTCAAGTGTCAAGGTACCACCTGTATCTAGGGGCATCCTACTTCGTCCTGCTTTGATACCAATCATCTTTAGAGCTGCCTTAACAGGAGGGGCGCCACCATTTCTGGTTACTATCCGGGCAAGAGTCTGCGCTTTCTGTTGTAGTAGTGCAGCCTCTTCAAAATCGCCAGCCTTGACCCTTTCCATAATCTTTAACCAAACATGAGGTATGATATTAGCAGAAGCCATTATTGCAGCTCTTGCTCCAGCTGCTATCGCTGATAGGAAACATTCATCATGTCCTATCAAGACCGGCATTTTCCCTTTCAATTTCTGTATCAATTCAACCGTATGCCCGATGTTCCCGCCACTATCCTTGATTCCGACTATATTATCAAGATCAGCTAGGTCTTCAACCACATTGGAGTTCAGAATGCCTAGAGTGCATTGAGGGATATTGTACAGGATAATTGGTAAATCCGCCTTTCTAGAAACCTCGGCATAATGGTCGAAATACCCCTTGTCACTAGGCCTCAGATAATATGGAGAGATGATTAGTGCGGCATCACAGCCAATATCAGCTGCATATTTAGTGAGCGCAACAGTTGCCCTGGTACTATTCTGGCCAGTACCTGCAATAATGGGCACTCTCCCATCAACGAACTCGATGGCAAGCCTGAGAAGCTTCTTTCGCTCCTCAGTCCGCAGATAAGAAAACTCGCCAGTTGTGCCAGCTGGTACTACTCCAGTCACTCCTTTTCCAATAGTAAAGTCAATCACTTGCTTGAATCCTTCCTCAAGGATGTCTCCATCCTTGGTGAATGGTGTGACCAGAGCAGGCATTACTCCTTGTGGAACGAATCTCTTACCCAACAGTTTCACCCTTGCTTGTGCGTGGCTGGAATCTCGCATATAAACTAAGGGTTGCTCGCTGCAGAGGGGATAGGTGAGTTGTCAGGAACGTGAAACGGGCTCCCAGCGAGAAGGTTGTAATTCGTGAATAGAAGGAGCCATCAACAAAGCTAGTAGGGCTACTATCGGAATAGGTGTGATAGAGATTGGAGGACCCCCGCTGGTAATGTAACCAATGACAATGAAATACCCAAGCTGCATGAGAAGAGAGATGAATGCAACAATAAAATATCCCATTCTGGTGAGCTCGTTTCTAGTCATTGAGGAATATGTTAGTGCTGCGATTATTAAGCCCATTCCCCAAAATGGGAGATAGTCAATTGTAAGACTAAACGGAAACTCAAATACAAATGGCGTCGTAGAATATGATACGAAGGACCATAATGGCGCTACTATTCGGATGATTGTCCCGCCAAGCAGGCTTTGTTGCATCATGAAATATGGTGTGAGAATAGTTACAGCAATTAGGAACAAAGTGATTTTTCGGGGAGATCCCAAACTCATATTCCAAACCGGTTATTGTCTTGATTTTTCAGGATAATAACATTCGTTTCTTGCTTCGAAGAGAATTCCATGGATTTATGGCTAGGTATAGCTCAGTAAAATGTATGACAGAGTACATCTTAGCGATTACTACTTGTCCCAATAGCGACGCTACCGCTCTGGCAAAAAGACTAGTGGAGGCGAGAGTGTGCGCATGTGTCAACATTGTCCCTTCAATTAGGAGTATCTATAGATGGAAAGGCAAGGTCGTGGACGATGAGGAGAGTATTTTATTCATCAAGACTGAACGCACATTTCAGGAGAGCCTATGGAACGAAATTAGGGCACACCATTCCTACGATGTGCCTGAGTTTGTCAGCATCCCAATACAGGGAGGGTCGCAGGAATACCTAAGATGGATAACAGAAAACATCACTGGCTAGCTCTATACCAAATCAACCCTTCGAGCCGCATATTCTAATGACTCATTGAAATACTTGCCAATGACACGAGATATAGCAGGGCCAATTACGTAATTTATATCGCCTGGCATTAGCTCCTTCAGATTCGTCCTTGTTGTTATCTTGCCGCTCCTGCGTAAAATGCCTATTTCCCGTTCAATGATTGACCTTGCTTCTGTGAGCGTCATTGGTTTTGCAGTTTGTCCTATGAGACCCTGTTTAATATCCGTAATAGACCTCATTACAAATACAGCCAGGTTCTCAGTGTCGTTACTGGGAATCATGTTGCTTGTTCCGTGAGTCTTGCACTTCCCTTCAACGGGCGCTTCGCCACAAACTGAGCAAATCTTCCTACCTCTGCTTGTACGTAAATAATATCCCAGCAGATTGGCGCATTTCGAGTCATCACTTGCGTTCCATTCTAGACCCTTAACACCCACTCTTCCAATGGCTCGAAAAACAGTCTGGCTTTTTGTGTATATCCAAGTCAGTACATCGAGTGATGCTTTCTTCCTATCAGCAACCTTCTGCTCCTCGAGTTTCGCTTCAAGCGCAACCTCCTCCTTGGCAAGTTTCTTGCGACGTTCAGCTTTCAAGAAGCGATGCATGACATCATATGCTATTGCGTAATTATCAAAGTCCAATTGATCCATTACGAGTTCTGTATCAATAACGCCCTCAAAGACTGGACTTGGAGTGGTATCTAGCTCAGTCTTGGCAGTAGTCATGTCTTTGTTTGAGAGTCGAGCATGCATCCATGAGGTGATATCAGGCGCTTTCAAGTCAGGATAAATGGTCTTTAGCTCATAGATTCTTTTAGATGCTAAATCAATGAGGATTTCCTCTCGAAGTGCTTGAAGGTCAGTTTCTGGACTCTCATAGATACTCTTGAGCAATGCCTTTATTCGCAAGAGATCCTGCTTGGAACGGATATAGGTTTCGACGATGCGTGATATGTTTGTGAGGATTCCTGAGGTAAGATGCCACACCAAATCAAAGCGAAGGGCTGCGATTGTTTCACCATGACGGCGGTGACGAACAATATCTGATGAGGAAGAAACACCGATAGAGCTGAGAGCGCCCTTTTTTACTTTCTCACGCGCTTCAAGCAGTCTCCTCATATCTTCTGGAGATGGAACTCGCGTCTTTTCTTTGAGCACCTCTAGAACCTTGACTTCATAGCCGATGAGCGAGTCTCGGTCCTTTGCCAGCGTTTCAATCGTGAACTTCTCAAGTTCTGATGCCCTCAGACCCTGAGCCTTTAACGCTCCCTTTACTGGACGTTCCAAGATATTTTCGAGTTTGTCTATTGCCTTGAGCGAACGCTCCAAGTAATCCATCTCTACCTCACTAATAGCGGGAGCCTCAGTATCGATGTCTTCTGATTTTGCCTCCTCTGAAATTCTAAATCCCTTGGCCAAATCAGCAGGATCTGACAAGCCCTTTCGCCTAAGCGCTGCGGCTATGTCAGTAGAGGGTATCTGCACAAGATAGGAGAGTAGGTTGAATGCTGCGGTTGGATTTGCTTCAATTGCCTTAGCGACATCATCAGACACCTTATCGACCAACTGCTTTTCGTAATCATCTAGTGAAATGGATTCTGTCATCAGTTTATCAACCGCAGAAAGGAAATTCAGACGAATTTCGTGAGCTCGCTTGATGCTTTCGAGCTCATCAGAAGGTTTACAGAGTCTAATTGCCACATCCTTTGCTATATCACGAATCGTAGCAGGATACAACATCGATTCAACGATATGCGCATTGGCATATTTGGGCGCACCCCAGATTCTCTTCAGACCCTCTTTAAGGACAGTAATCTCTATTACTTCAGCATCGTGTTCGCGAAGAACCTCTTCTCGAAGAGACATAGCTGTTTCTTTGAGTCCAGATGCCTTGGCATAGAGGTCATCTCTTAGTTTCACATCATATCCTGTCATTTGATTGAGCAAGTCGATATCATGATTTGGA
>JAHQWZ010000144.1 GCA_029856425.1 Candidatus Thorarchaeota archaeon | reverse complement strand
CATAGAATGGGTCACGGAGCCACTCAACATCAAGTGTAAACGCAATTTGCCCGACACTTTCAGTGACCAATTGGCTTGTATTGAACGATACTGAGAAGGTCCTTGTTAGCGGATTATATGAAATTGTGAAATCAGGAATTCCAAGAGTAACAATCATGTTTGACGCATTATGAATCGACTCAGATAGGCCGCCAGTTACATCATCGAAAGTGAAGTAGAATGTCGCATTCTCACCATAAGGAGTAGGCGAGGGAGGAATAATGGACACAAGCGTATCTCTTGGTAGAATCCGGACTGTGATTATGTCAGTCCTGTTTGTATAGTACGGCTCTGCTCCGCTAGTCCAATTAATATAGACCTCCATATGAAGCGCGCCGACCAACCCGAATATTGTGGTATTGAACTCCACCGCGTATCGACCCGGATAGAGAATAGGATCGACCTCCCAAATTGCCATTTGCCTAATATCGACAACTATTTCCTGAAAGAGTACATAGATGTGAACGTTGCCGCCGCCATAGCTCGTGTTTGTGATGCCCTGTCCTGTGTACAGGTCTTTGTAAAGGAAGACATAACTCATGTTATCAAGGTACGGTGTAGGTTCTGCGGCTGACAACAGAGTGTAGCTGGATTCAGCACCAATGATGTTCACAGAAACAAGCAACGTTAGGTTGTGGTACTTTTGAACAGCACCTGTCCAGTTGAAGAATATCTCTAGGCTTTGAAGGCCCAAGGAGCCGAATTCAGTCGCGTTTATCTGAACTATATAGTATCCAGGTGAAGTGTCATTAAATAGCGTGGATGCCAAGATGCCAGAATCACCCTCGACATAGTGACTCACTCTTGAGCCTTGAATTCCAATCAGATTGTCGAGATCACCGTAGTACACCGAGATGTTTAGCAGGGCCTTATAGCTTGTGGGCTCTACAGCACTCACTAGCCTGAAATTAGTGTTATGAGTCCGAATTGTAACAGTGACTGTGAAAACACCAGTCTGATAGTTGACGCCCTTGGAGAAGTTGAATGTCACGACTCTATTCTGCTCAAGAAGTGTGTCATCGTAAGTGATGAACGTGACCTTATATCTCGGTCGTGGTGCACCAGGTTCGTATTCTACCGTGAAGGAACTCCAAGTTCCAGTGACCAAGAATGGGGATTCATTGGAAACAGAGACATCATGATCTATATCCCAGTACTCAACATAGAACGCTGGCGAATTGCCTACAGGTATATCCAATGCAGCCACAGTTGGAATTGCATAGGTGTAGACAACACGAATGAGGAGTGTGAAACTCAACATCTTAGATTCATAGTCAGCAGCAGAAGCAGTGATGTTGAAGCTGTACGAACCCGTTTCAAGACCTGTTACAATTAGAGTGACTATATACACTCCCTGATTAAATGGGTCTTCAGAAAATGTGGTTGAAATTCCTTCAGGGGTCATTGTAGCGCCAGATATCCCTAATCCACGATCGACATCGGTGTACTCCAAGGTTATGTTGACATCAGCACCATAAGGCGTTGTTATTTGTGGATAGTTAGGCGATGACAGAAAACTCCTGGCAGGCGTGTACATGAAATAGACTGCAAGCAAATCTGATGAATCCCTCGAATCCGATGGGTCAATTACAATTTGAATGGTGTAATTGCCTTGAGCAAAGTATGATTCGTCTATGACTAATCTGTATCTCCCAAGCTCTATCTCCGTGATAGTGATAACATATCCAGAAACAGAGAATTCACTTTGAAGAAGTCCCGTCAGAGAATCATTGTAGAGTGGTCCAGGCTCAGTGACCTTCACAACGAGGACAAGTCGAAAGTCATCACCATTGGGGAAAATCAAATCACTAGGTTCATGATACAATTGGATTCTCAGGCTCCTGATAGTGATCTGAAAGACATAGCTTTCCGGTGCTGAGTAGTAAGAGGTGGTGATACCAACTGACAGAGTCACTGAGGTGGTCCCTACTGACCAGAGGGATGTATCCAAGGTCACATTGTAGTTTGATGGAGACGGTATTGATTGAGGACCGTATGACGAAGCAAAGGTGAAGGTTGTGACATTCGTGATACCAATTGGATTCATTGTATCGAGATCTATCAGAACAACGCTGAGCAGAGTTTGATTACCGTAGGGTTGGGTAACCACGCCCTCCACTGAAACTGCAGTCATGTGCGGGCGTATTTCGATAGTGAATGTGTAGTTTGCTGGGTCAACGTAATCTGAACCAGCTAAGGATACCGCAAGAGTGACTGTTACCAGTCCTACATTCCAGGTACTGGTGTCAAGAGTGATGTTGTAGGTTGTGAAGATTTGAGGACTGTAGTTCGAATCGAAAGTAATCGAAGCGACATTTACCTCATCCACAGTACTCCCTGAGTCTAGGTCGAGGACCATTACAGTCAGATTTGTAGCAAATGCATAAGGTACAACAAGGGTCCCACTCACGGATGTGGATGTATACCGAAGCCTGATGGCTATGTTGAAGGTGAAGTTGGCAGGATTCTTGTAGATGGAACCAGCTAAAGAAACGGAGAGATTAACCTGAGGAGTACCAACGGCCCATGCATATGTAGTCAATTGCACACCATAACTAGCAGGTGAAGCAAATGACTCGGTTCCATATCCAGACACGAATGAAAGACTGTCTACAGCACCAATAGGAACCCCGAGTCCAGTATCAAGATCAATGAGGACTACATTTAGGGACGTGTTCTCTCCACGCGGAATTTCTAGGTTTCCCGAAATTGAGACAGATGTATAATGCATCCGAATTGTCACATTGAATGCATAACTATTGGGTAACTCATAGATATCACTCGACAGTCCTACTGAAACAGTGACTTGAGTGGTTCCAGGGGCCCAAGATGATGTGCCAAGAGTAATATCAAATGATCCCGGAGCAGTCTCGTTCTGGTCACCCTCAACTGATGTGAAGAATATCCAAGCAACATCTGAGATATCCACTAGTAATCCTAGATTGGAGTCAATCAGAAGGACAGCAAGTGAAACATCTACACCATGAGGAACCGTCAGGTCTCCAGTCACTGACACTGTGGTTTGATGTGCTGTAATATTCAGATCGAATGAATAGACTGAGGGAATATGGTATATTGACCCGCTAATTGTCACCATCAAGCTGATAGGTACATTGCCAACGTCCCATGTATCAGTGTCCAAGGATACATCGTAGCTTGAGAGTGAAGAGAATGCCTGAGAGCCATATATACTGGTGAAATTGAATTCAGATATGTCAGCAATGTCAACTAGGAAGCCTGTGTCAAGGTCAGTGACCTCAACAGTGAGAGGTGTATCGAAACCATAGAGCGTAGTCATGCCACCCTTGACATTGATTGAAGTGTAATGCGCTCTTATTGTGACATTGAAGACAAGGTCATCGGGGGCATTCAGTATTGATGATGAAAGAAGCACCGACAGAGTGACTTCTACTACCCCTACTGACCAGGAATCAGTGATGAGGGTCACGTCATAAGATGTGGGCGAATTGATGGTCTGAAGCCCATATATTGAATCAAACACGAATGAAGACACGCTACTAATAGCAAAGATCACTCCAGTATCCAGATCGAGAACTAATATGGCAATATCAGAGTTATTGCCATTCGGCACGACTAGTTCTCCTGAAACCGATGCAGCTGTGAAGTGGCGTCGGACATGGATATTGAAGGTGAAGTTCTCAGGATCAAAGTACACTGAGTTAGTTAGCATATTTGCATCGAGAATGACGGCAAAGGTGCCCACATCCCATAAGTTGGTAGTGAGAGTTACATCGTACCCGGTTGGTGTCAATATCTCCTGCAAGCCATAAATGGAAGTGAAATTGAAGCCCATAACGGTGCCTATTGGAATTGAGCTCATGGTATCTAGGTCAGTGAGCACTACTGTTAGTTGAGTATCAATGCCGTGAGCGATTGTGAGGTTTCCTGAAACACTCACAGACGAATGATGCTTTCTGATGAAAATGTCAAACACATAATCATTGGGTGAGCTGTAAATGGAACCCGACATTGTAATGCTCGTCGTCACAGTTTCAAATCCCAATAGCCAACTGTCTGTGTCCAGTGTGATATTCCAGCTAGATGGAGAGACAAATTGGTGTGGACCATAACTGGAAGTAAACTCGATTAGAGAAATGTTCCCAATATCAATCGGGGTTCCTAGGTCCAAGTCTATGAGGATAACTGTAAGGGGTGTATCCATTCCATAGGGAGTCTGCAAATCTAGCAACACTGAAGCTGCTGTGAAATGAGGTCTAATGACGACATCAAAAACATAGCCCAGAGGATCACTATAGATTGATCCTGAGAGCGACACATTCAATGTGACTGATGTGCTATCCACCGTCCAAGTATTTGTTTCCAATAATACATCATAAGATCCAGGCGAGCCGAAGACCTGTGATCCATATGATGATGAGAAATTGAACAAGGCTACATTTGAAACATCAATCAATAGACCCGTGTCTAGGTCTGTGAGCACTATTCTGACAGGGGTGTCAAGCCCATATGGAGTTGTCAGATTGCCCTGCACAGTCACAGAAGTCAAATGATGCCTGATAGTAACAATGAAGGAATGGTTATCCGGGTCATCTAAGGTGGTGCTTGAGAGTAAGATTGAAAGATTCACATCCCATGACCCGATGGTCCATGAACTCGTGAGGAGATTGATTGTAAAGCTCGCAGGCGTGGAATATACATCTGTCCCATAAGAGGAAGTGAAGGAAATTGATGCTACCGCAGATATTGCTACGAACGCCTCTGTGTCTAGATCCTTCACGAACACTGTAACGGATGTGTCCTCGCCAGATGGCGTTGTAAACTCTCCAACCACCCAGGCTGAAGTTATGTGACTCCGGATTCTCACTTCAAACACGTAGTCTGTTGGAGTTGAGTAATGCGCAGCAGATAAGGAGAGGGACAGTGTGACTGTTACCACCCCTACAGACCAAGAACCAGTCGAGAGTGTCACATCATAGCTTGACGGAGTGGAAAATGGTACTGTCCCATAGACCGATGTGAAGCTGAAGGCATCTACATCATTGATGTCAATCTCTACTCCTGAATCCATGTCAAGTAGCGCAACGGAGATGTTCGTGTCCATTCCATAAGGGGTGATTAGTTCACCGTGGACATAGACTGCTGTCCTTCGCATCCTTACAGTAATCTCGAATGAAAAGGTCGATGGATTCGAGAATGTGGTCCCTGCCATACTGATAGATAGATTGACGTTAGTGGTTCCAACGCTCCAGCTATCGGTCTCAAGAGTAAGATCAAATGATGATAGTGAGGAGTAATCCTGAGAGCCATAAGTCGATGCGATTGTGATTGTGGCAACTTCGCCTATATCCACAGCAAGACCGGTGTCTAGGTCCATAAGCACAACTGTCAATGAGGTATTGAAACCATAGGGTATAGTCAGATTCCCTGATATTGCCGCAGAAGTATAGTGTGGTCTAATGATTATATTGAAGGTGAAGTTTGCGGGGTTGTAATAGATGGAGTTTGACAGTAGTACTGAAAGA
>JAHQWZ010000143.1 GCA_029856425.1 Candidatus Thorarchaeota archaeon | reverse complement strand
GTTCTTGCAGGAGTCTTTGGAGGGTTGAATGTTGTCAAAAAGGAGATAGAGAGTATCAAAGTAGCACTCCTCGGGGTTGGTGCTGCTAATACCAGGACTGCATACCTGCTTTTCTCAGCGGGTGTTGATCCGAAGAATGTCATCATGGTGGATAGTAAAGGCGCAATCTATGCTGATCGCGAAGACGTAGTGGAGCAGAAGGACTATGATATATTCAAGTACGACCTTGCCCAGAAGACAAATCCAGACAGAATGACCGGCGACCTCGGTGAGGTCATCGAGGGAATGGATGTATTAATCTCGGCCTCAACGCCTACACCTGGCACTGTGAAGAAGGAGTGGGTCTCAAAGATGGCTTCAGATGCAATTGTCTATGCCTGTGCAAATCCTTTGCCTGAGATCTGGCCATGGGATGCGAAGGAAGCAGGAGCAAGGATTGTAGGCACTGGGAGAAGTGACTTCGAGAATCAGATAAACAACTCTCTTGGATTTCCGGGCATATTCAGAGGCACACTTGATGTGATGGCCAAGACAATAACTGATGAGATGTGCATTGCAGCAGCCAAAGCGCTAGCCGATCTTGGAGCCAAGGAGGCCAGTGAGAAGAAAGTAATTCCGACAATGGACCAGTGGGAATTGTATCCTATGGAGGCAACTGCAGTCGGTATGAAGGCAATGGAACAAGGCATTGCAAGGAAGCAATGGGAAGAAAAGGAACTCTACAAGCATGCAGAGGATATCATTAGGACGGCACGTGCTGCATCCGAGATGCTATATAGAGAGGGCTACATTCCCAAGGCACCTGTAACCTAGTCAGAGTTGCGCGGCAGACAATCCGCCGCAACCTCTCTCTTTTTCTAGTTAAAACCGCAGCTATCAGCAAGAATAAAATCGCCTCAACGCGGCGATGCTTTAGCTCTCGGTCGTGGAGAATGTACAATGTCATCATCATATGATAAGTGTGTAAGGTGTGGTTCGTGCGTCAAGTTCTGTCCACTATTTGATGCTGTAGGAGAAGAGCAATTCTCGCCCAGAGGAAAGATCTACCTTCTACAGATCATGGACCAGATAGAGGATGATCCAGAACTGGCAAAAGAGTTTAGACAATTGCTTTTCCAGTGCACACTATGCGGAAGATGCTCAGAGGTCTGCTCGTCTGATGTAGACCTCCTCAAGGTCTGGCACGAACAACGCGCAAAGGCTGTTGAGATGGCACCTGAAGAATTCGATTATTTGGATGCACTAAGAAACTCTCTGGCCAATGTAGCCAATATCTATGGACTTGACCCAGAAGACAGGGCCATATACTGGCTTGATGAGCTAGAGGATGACATCCCAGGTTTAGGAGATCGGGTCTATGAGAAAGGGAAGACCGCTGACACGATGGTATTCCTGGGGTGCCTGATGTCATTCCGTGGAAGTCAGATGGATGTCCTTAGATCTTTATTCACTATGCTCGAAGAAGTGGGCGAAGACTATCTCGTGATGGGGGCAGAGGAGAATTGCTGTGGACACCCGCTCTATCTGATGGGCGACGAGAAGGGAGCTGCAGAACTCCGGCAACACAATAAATCTGTGATTGAGGATGCTCAAGCTAAAAAGGTGGTGACATGCTGCCCAGGGTGTCTCATCCAGCTGCGGGAATACCACAATCTTGAGAAAGTTGAGGCACTTCACCACACGCAGTTCTTTGACCAGAAGATGGCGTCCACGCCTATATATGAGCAGACCGAGGAATTGGCATATCATGACCCATGCGAGCTTCATAGAATCCTTGGGATAAAGACTGAGCCAAGATCGCTCCTGAAGAAGCTCGGTGTTAAATATCGAGAGATGGAAGCCAGCTGCTGCGGCGGTGGAGGACTCCTAAGGATGACAGACCCTGGATTAAGCGACATCATAATTCAGGCCAGGGCGGCGAAGGAGAAACTCAAAGACACGGTTGTAGTAACAGCATGCCCGTCCTGTCGTGAACAGCTACTGGCCAGTGAGAATAGGACCAAGGACATAGTAGAATTGCTTGCTGATGCCAGCAAAGGAGGCGCTGAGTAGCATGAAGCTGAGGGATATTGCTATCGGTGCCAATGCCTCCATGTACTATCGGATGGACTTCAAGAAGATCAGGGGAGTCTACTATCCAAAGACTGAGGCTGATGTTCTAGCTGCAATCGCTTTTGCACGTGAAAATGGCTATGATGTCACGCCCAAGGGAGGAGGCTCCGGACTAAGTGGAGCATGCACTGGGGGCGACATAGATCGAATCATGATGAGCAGCCTCCAGATGACGGAGATGTTAGCTATCTCAAAAGACATGGGGTATGTTGATGTCCAACCAGGACTGACCCCGGATGAGATTAATGCAGTGCTCGAACCGATGGGAATGAAGTTGCACGTAGCACCTAGTAGCAGAGACATTGCAACTGTGGGAGGAATCCTGTCCACAGATGGCGGGGGCAATGATACGTGGGTAAATGGAACCATGCGAGACAACACCATCAAGGTGAAAATGGTCACATATGATGGCCGACGTTTAACAGTGAGTCACGAGGGAGTCAAGTCAGACGATTCTGAACTTGAGGCTGAGCTGAACAATAAGGGAATGACAATCAATGATATTGCAAGCTCTCACGGAACGCTGGGATTCATCACCGAGCTGAAGCTATTCATCAGACCTTTGGTAAATGAAACCTTGGCTGGCTCGCTAGTTGAGTTCCCTGACTATGATGCCCTTGGACAAGCAGTTGATGAAATAATTAAGCGCAAGAGCCCGATTCGCTACGGTGAAACTATTGTCACAGCACACCCTGATGTTCGAGAAGGCTTCAATCCACCTTTACTCATTCTCCAATATCCTGAAGGATATGACTCTGAGTTGAGCGAGTTCGTTGATGTCAAGAAACTGGATAAAGAAGAGCTCAAGCGGATGAAGGACGTAAGATTAAAGCTGCCAAAACGCAATCCAAAGAAAGGGGTCCAGTTCGCCCTCTTTGAGGGCTATGGCTTCCATGAGGAGAGCCTCAGGAAAATGCAATCAGCACTGGATGAGATTGACGCATTGCTGCAGAGCCATGACCTTGTGCCATTTGCCAAGTATGGACACGCTCCGAGCAAGTGGTACCTTGGTGACAACACCGCTGCGTATGGTATCATCTTGCATTCCAGAGAGATTAGACCTGAAGGTAAGACTGGAACTGAACTCTTGCAGATATTACTCGACATTGTTGAAAGGTGCGAATCGCTGGGAGTGACTCCGAAACCTGAACATAAGTGGCCCTTTGATGATAAGACCAAGTCGGCTCGTTTAAGTGAACTGAGAAAGATTATTGGACAGGGCTTCAACAGTTTCATCTTGGATGAGACATGTAACGGTGTTCTTAGTTCCATGGTCTAGCTGAATTCAGCAAGAATACTTTCGGTGATGTCTCTTAGGGGGTTTATATACCCACATCCTGACGAATCAATGATAGGAATGGTCCGTCAGAATCGAAGTCCTAAGGGTTTGTTTGACCCGTACTACGTTCCGGAGAAACTCCTTCATCGAGACCGAGAACTTGACTCAATCAAGGGGATATACCGTGACAGCTATGAAGAGGACTATGGGGTGAATTGCCTAGTGCATGGAATAACGGGCGTCGGGATGACTGTCTTCTCTCGCTACTTCCTAACAAAGCTTACACCGCACCATTTCGATGCTCACACGGTCTACGTTGATGCACGTAAGAAAGAGGTCCTCGAAATTGTTGCGGAGCTGAATGACAAGATACACATGGAGACCAACAACCCAATCACAGTTGCCTTCGACCTTGATGTACTGTGGATGCAGTTCAAGAGAATGGCATCTTCTACAACTAAGAAGACAGTTTTTGTGATTGATGGAATCGACGAAACCAATGAGGAGATCTATTCGAAACTCGCTCAGCTCTCAAAGGAGATTAGGGCCAGTACAATTGGAGTGCTGAACAGTCACGACTACCGACTGCTTACCAAGGGACCAGCAACCAAGATGGCTTATGATTTTGAGATTCCTCTTGACACCTACACTCAATCCCAGTTGTATGAGATTGTCAGGCAGAGAGTAGAAGACACCTTTCCTCTCGGACTGACGGAGGAGGTTGTCAGGTATATCACAGATTGTGTGATAGAGTTTGATGCAGGAAAGCCAAGAACTTCAGTTGAAGCCCTCAAGGCACTATGGCCCATGGCTTCAAGCGGTCAAGAGATAACTTCAGACGCCGTCAGAGCCGCAACGTCGAGCATCACTGCTGCTGCCCAAGATATGGATTACATGGATACTATTGATACAATCAGCATGAACGATTTTATGACGCTCCTTGTATTGGAGAGCCTTGCCCAGCACCTGATGACATACAAGACAGAGACCTACATCGACAGGAAGACTCTCAATGAGCTTGTCATGATCAAGTGTGAGGAAATGGGTGTGAGGTTCATTCCTGAAGATATTGAGAAGAGCCTTCAGACCCTGATATTCCAGAGCATTGTCTTCGAATCAGGATACTCGAGGAATCTGCTATACCTCATTGCTCCTCCTGAAATACTATACGATGCCTCACTCAGCTTGCGTAGAGAACTATCCCGGAGAAAATGAATGATTGTGGGCCGGAGGTTCCGGCACCACAGTTCTATATCCTTGATTATGCCGCTTTCTTCTCGGCGTAATCTTTCTTGACCCAGGCTTCGAGACCATTAGCACCCTGAAGTGCACCGATCTCACCATCGAGGTCCTCTGGTTCAATCACAGCTATCCAACCTGCACCATATGGGTCATCGTTGAGTAGTCCAGGAGTATCCTTCAGAGCATCATTGACCTCAGATATGGTCCCACTCACGGGAGACTTTACAGGACCTGTCCACTTTCCAGATTCAAGAGTGCCAATACTGCGGCCAGCTTTGATGTCTTTGCCAGCAGGTCGTAGGCGTACGAACTTGATCTTACCAGCCAGGTCCATGCCGAAAGTGGTGAATCCTAGGCGGACCTTTCCGTCCTCCTTCTTCATCCAGATCTGGTCCTCAGTATAGAACAGATCGTCAGGCCACTCAAAACCTTCGTACGTAACCAAATGTAGTCACCGCTGCTGGTTGTTCCTTGCCCTCTTTTGAGTCTATTGCTTCGTCCAGTAACCATTGCAGATGAGCATCTGGGGAATGCCCTTACTTGTCGCCATTGATTGCACGGCGTAATTTCTCCGCCTCGCCCGCCTCTACTTCAACGTAGACAGCACCCGAGTAGCCACACTCCTCATCTGAACAATAGTATGTCTTTGGGACCAACCAGCCGCTTACAGAAGACTTCGCCTCTCGGAGTTGGGAGTTGCCGCACCGAGGGCACACTCTGATTTTCTGCGTTTCTTCCATGATTCCTCCCGGCCTGAGGCCATACATACTGGGATATGACATTTAAACTGAGTGGCAACTGCACTCGCACTTTTGCGGGGTGGATAAAAACAACGGAGAGGAGGACGAGTGTGAGATGAAAGGCGCGGAATCGAAGATGAAACCAGGATTCTTCACTGCGGACATGGTAGAACGGC
>JAHQWZ010000142.1 GCA_029856425.1 Candidatus Thorarchaeota archaeon | reverse complement strand
GCTTGCTGGACTAGAAAATCCAGCGCTTTATGTGTTTGAAGTGAGGCCTCGCGATGCCGCTGAGAAGAGCCTAATCAATTTCGTCAGAATCACTGACAGTCTTAACATAAGTCTGTAGTACCGTGGGCTGAACTCCTATTTCGGAAAACTCAATATCTTTCGAATCAGTTTTCTTTTGAGATATAGATGAAACCGTCACGTGGGATATCCGCAATGGTCGTCATATCAGTCGTGATTGTCGGAGGCAGTCTAATCTTGCTTTCAGATTTCACACCTCCAGTAGAACCCCCGGATGAGGCGCCCTCAGGAGATGTGGAGTCTGTGATAGTAGATAATCTAGAACTCAGTGCCACTGCCTACTTCTGGCAGGACTTCATGCCTGCAGTGCCCCCTGAAGGCCCACCCTTCAATCTCGTACTCCGTGTGAACGCTACAAACTGGGGCAATACAACCGTTTTTGGACTGAATGTCCGCGTTGTCACAGTCTACTTTGGTGACAGTTTCAATGTGCTTCACACGTTCAAGATTGAACCTGGCCTGTCCTGCTGCTTTGATGAGTTCTCAGTTTCCCCAAGTAGCTCAGAGATTTTCGAGTTCACCAATAATCGAGAAACCATATTCTCACCAGATTTGAATGAAGGCATTGAGCTATATGCAAGGGTACACGTCGTATGGGACAATGGTGAAGCACTCGTCACTACCGCGCCAGTTTCTCTTGACTTCACTCACCGATTATCAAAGAAGTCCAATTAGATAAAGGGCCAGGAAGAAGAAGAACATTAACAGTCCCAGAATAAAGACAACTACAAATTTCCATGGTCTCATTATCTTCACCTGTTCGTTTCTTTTCTTAACACATCTCTGACATCCTGAAAGGCTCTCAAAGTGCGTTCCGTGAATAGCCCTTGAGACATGCCTCTTCGCTGTCTTGAATCTTGAGGATGGGAGCTTCCAAATCCTCGCATCTCCTTCAGGATGAATTGTTTCAGTTCTTCATGGAATCTAATGCCCTCTATGTTCTCTTCAGAGCTTTGATTGACCAGTCTTGAAATGATAAGTGTAAGGACGCCTGTCGCTTGCATTCCTCCACTCTCACCAGCTGTTTCTATCTTTACACAACCAATTCCGTACAGCCGGTCAAAAATGCCAACTCTGTTTTTCACATATGTGATGTTCTTGAATGGCACATGTTTCTTTGTTATCGTGATTATGCCCTTTTTCTGATAGATCTCAGGCATCGCCTCCCCTTGCCAGCCAACGACAGAATACTCTATACTCTTCACATACAGGTGGACCCATACCAATGCTGGTATGAGCCAAAACGGAACAATAATCCAATACACAATACTCCCCACAATCCAGCCTTCCTGAACAAAGTAGAGATTCAAAGGAATGAATTCGATAATGAATATTGTAACGAGTGGAGGTCCAAAGAAGGCAAAGAGAAAGACCCCGTAGAATGCAAAAGCTGCTAGAATGAATTTCAGCCATTTCTTATGACGAAGGGATGGAAGCGGCCTGAATATTCTTCCACTCTCAAACTCATCGCTCGGGGGTTTGATGACCCTAGCCGCTCCTTCCGTCATGGCCTTCACTCTCAACTACGATCTCTAAGTAGGTCGCGGATGTCCTCAAGTACACTGAGGACTTCTTCTTCTATTGAACTGCCGACTCTGATGACCTTCTCATCCTCAGGAATGACCACTTCTGTTCCAGTCACGTATGGGTCCTTGAATCTGCGCAGCTCGCGTAGGATGAAGTCGCGGAGTTCCTCGTAGAAGACTAATCCTTCCAACCGTTCCTCAGCTGAACCTCCAACCTGTGCTCCTGATGCTCCAGCAGTTTCAACCTCAACAGTTCCTATCCCAAATATTCGATCAAATGGCCCTGCTCTGGATGAGATGTTTGTGATAGTTCTGAAGGGGACATGCTTTCGAGTGATATTGACGAGTCCCTTCTTGACATAGATTTCAGGCATAGTTCCACCAGACTTTGCTATCACAGAGTATTCAAACGCATTGATGTAGATTGGATAAAGTATCATTGCTGGAATATACCAGATTGCAGTTAGTACCCAGTACCAGGGATTGATAATTTCCCAGAAGACACTGGTCCAGCTCTCGAAGCCAGGTTGTCCAATCAATCCAAGCACAAGGTATCCCAGTCCCAGTATGAGAGCTAAGAATATCAGCCAGATTCCCACTGCAGCGAAAGTCATTAGAAACCAATTCTTGTTTCGAAACGCCTTCGATGGCTTGAAGATCTTTCCACTCTCAACATCCTCAATTGGCGGCTTGATTACTTTCCCTTCACTACTCATGCTTCAGTTCACCTATCACTTACGCTTCAGATGCTCAAGAATCTCATCTAAAGGTGCTAGCCTGTCTCTAATTTGTCTCAAGGTGATTAGTATTTCGTCTTCGAGAGTGTCATCCATTCGAGGCACTGGTTGTTCAGTTGGAAAGATGACCTCTGTTCCTGTGACGTACTGACCTGTGAACCTGCGAAGCTCTCGCAGAACAAAGTCCCTCACAGACTCAAAGATTTGCAAACCTTCAAGTTTCTCTTCTGGCTTGGCTCCGGCTTGTGCGCCGCCCGAGAATCCAGCAGTCTCTATTTCCACACTTCCTATACCAAAAATTCTGTCCAGTGGTCCTGCCTTTGATGAAATGTTCGTAATCGTTCTAAAGGGTACATGTTTCTCTGTGACTGTTATGATTCCCTTCTTGACATAAACCTCAGGCATGACCTCGCCAGCTTCAGATATCACTGAGTATTCAATTCTTCCAACGTAAAATGGCCACAGAATGAAGGCTGGTACAAGCCAGAACATGTTGATAACGATGAACCAGAAATTTACAGGCCACCACCAGAAGTCTATGATTCCCAAGAACTGTGCAACTGACAAACCCTCATCGAGGACACTGATAATGTACCCAAAACCAAGCCATCCTCCAATGAGCAGTAACCATAGCACGGCAAGAGCAAAGAAGCCTCCCAGCCAGCCTTTGAATATGAATGCCCTCGTCGGCTTGAATACCTTTCCGCTCTTTATTTTCTCTATCGGCGGCCTGATTACCTTACTCTCACTCATCTCACAAGTCCCTCCTATCGAGCTTTTCATCCATCCTACTGAGAATATCACGCATTTCCTGTAGTGTGTGCAAGATCTCTCCTCCTATAGAACTCCAAAGAAAATCATCTTGTAGAGGTGCTACGACTTCTGTCCCAGTGACATATTGACCCGTGAAACGACGAAGCTCCCTGAGAATGAAGTCACGCAGTTCGTTGAAGTATGGAATGCCTTCCAGCTTCTCTTCTGGTTTTGCTTGGAATCCTCCCGGCTGCATTCCTCCTGATATTCCTGCAGTCTGAATTTCGACACTCCCTATCCCAAAAACCCGATCAAAGATTCCCTTCTTAGAGGATATGTTTGTCACGGTCCTGAACGGAACATGTTTCTCAGTCACTGTGAATATTCCTTTTCTCACATAAATCTCAGGCATGGGCTCTCGGGTTTCAGCAAGAATCGAGTACTCAATTCTCATGACATATAATGCCCATATTGTGAAGCCGATGCCCAGAATGATTAATGCAATTTCCCAATACCATCCGCTTACAAATACCCACCAAGTGTTCACGTATTGAGCATGCTGAATTGATGTCCAAGACTCCCTCGAAATCACGTAGATTAAGAATGTTAGTCCTATCCACCCCACGATAATAATGACCCACCAGATTACAAAGAACAAGAATCCCTGCAACCAGCCCTTGAAAATCAGACTCCTAGCTGGCTTGAAGATCTTGCCACTCGCTATCCTCTCCATCGGAGGTTTGATCACTCTCTCTTCGTAATAGCCACTCATTCTATACATCACTCCTGTCTAGCTTGTTCTCTATTCTGCGTAGGACATTTCGGAGGTCTTGCAATGTAGCAAGTGTTGCCTCTTCTATAGAGCCAACGCGAATTGTACCATCTTGCTCTGAAAGTACTTCGGTTGTTGTTGCATAAATGCCCTTGAGACTACGCATCTCACTAAGGATGAAGTCTCGGAGTTCTAGGTAGAATGTTATACCCTCAATCTTTTCTTCTGGCTTTCCGCCTTCATAGGGCCCTCCAGAGTATCCCGCGGTGTGAATCTCAACATTGCCTATCCCGAACAGACGGTCAAAGGGGCCGGTCTTGCTGGCAATGTTTGTGATGGCACGCAGTGGTACATGCTTCTCGGTGACATCAATGAGGCCCTTCTTGACATATATCTCCGGCAGTGATTTTCCTGACTCACCTCGTACTGAGTACTCGAATCTATTGAGATAGACTGGAATCAGAATGAGCACAGGCACAAGCACAATAAGCCCCAGAGTCCAGAACCAGAAGTTTACAGGCGTCCACATGGCATCGATCCAGGCGGAGAACTGCCAGAGGCCATCAGTGAACACGTAGATGAGATAGAAGAGGCCAAAGAATGTGCCTGCTGTTATTGCATACATGATCAGCATTGTGACAACGGCAATGAACCAATACTTATTCCTCAGTGCCGTAGCTGGCCTGAACACTTTTCCATATGCTACTGTTTCCATCGGAGGCCTGATTACTTTACCTTCGTACTCTCTACCCATTATCCTCAACTCCATTATGCTCTCTTATACCTCGGTACTTCTTTGGCAGCGAGTTTATTGAAGATAGCAATGGACTGCTGGGTCATGTATAGCTGTTCCTCATCTGGTCTCAAGGTTATGTTGTACTCTGCCATTATGGTGTCAAGGGTGTCTCGACACTCCTCTTCCTTCGGACACTCATGGCAGAGCTTGCCTGCGTATGAGTCGTGCTTGTACCAAACTATCACGCCAAGCTTCATTGTGTAAATGATGTATACCTCTGTGTTTGCCTGATAATCAAATCCACGAAGTAGCCCCTTGTAGTCCTGAACGGTTTCGATATCAAGACGATGGCTCTTGGCCTGATTTCTGAGAGCCTTCTCAATCTTGGACCTGGCTCTATTGAGAACTCTTGATACGTACTGAGTATCTGTGAGATTGACTTTCTTGATTCCATCTCTCTCAGATCCCTTGTCCGATTTCTGAAAGAGGGCGTATACATAGGCAGGCGCTATTCGATCCCCCTCGTATTCACTGGCAATCTCTCCAGTGGTCTTTCCTTGCTGGAATTCCCACCAGACCGTTGCTTCGTGAACTGAGAGTAGCATCTTCTTATCCTCACTGTTTTCGTCATTACCCAGCTATAAAGCTTTCGGGTAATTCTTCACTACGTACTTGGGAAAGTTTATATTTAAATGTGGTGATTGTTTACATAGATTGCGGTAAACATTTACTGCAAGATGATTTCGGTGAGCAAGTTGGCTAGAAACGGAATAACAATTCGAACAGAACGGCTGAACAAGTCATTCGATGCTGTTCGAGCCGTATGTAATCTGGACTTGGAGGTGAAGGCGGGTAGCAGGTTCGGCTTTCTCGGTCCTAACGGGGCTGGAAAGACGACCACAGTCCGTATTCTCTCTGGTCTCCTAAAACAGACTAGCGGATATGCCGAAGTATGCGGCATGGATGTTAG
>JAHQWZ010000141.1 GCA_029856425.1 Candidatus Thorarchaeota archaeon | reverse complement strand
AATCAAGGCTACCCTTGGAGAGATTAAGCGTCGAATAGGCACCCTTGACCTCTCCCTGCTTGAATCTATGGAAACCTCTCAAGCAATGGATTGGCTCACCTCTCTTCATGGTGTGGGGCCGAAGACAGCAGCAATTGTGCTTCTCTTTTGTTTTAAAAGGCCTGTCTTGCCAGTGGATACGCATGTGTGGCGTGTCAGCAAACGCCTCGGTCTCATCCCGAAAAATGCCTCCAGAGAAACTGGGCAGGCTGTCTTAGAGAAACTCGTCCCCGAGCATTGCGTTTATTCAATGAACCATAACCTCATCCAACATGGTAGAAGCATCTGCAAATCCCAGAATCCTCAATGCATAAGCTGCTTTCTTCGCGATTACTGTGAGTTCTACTCCAATCTCTGAAATCCAAAGAAATCTAGTTAACTATTCCTTTGCATGATTCCCCTTCCACTAACTACAAAAGGGAAGTCACGTTTCCTAAGATAACAATCGATATTAATCAGGGAGAAATGAAAATCATTGCAGGCAACCTTTGCCCCAGGTATTCTGTTTCTCATTGGAGCGGCATTAGTACTTGCCTTCCTTGGGGCCAAGGTCATGCAACGGGTAGGGATTCCACAGATTCTTGGGTTCATGCTTGCAGGTCTCTTCTTAGGGATTAGTGGTGTCCTTGATGATACCACAAGAACTGCACTATTCCCCCTTGTCGATCTTGCACTTGGCCTGATTGGTTACAACATAGGGATTGAACTTAGGAAAGAGGTCTTTAGAGGTCAGACCAGAAGAATGTTTCTGATTCTCTTGTGTGAATCAATCTTAACATTCGCTGTTGTGACCTTCTTAGCTAATCTGGTCCTCGGCCAGCTTCACATTGCAATAGTCTTTGGTGCTCTTGCCAGTGCCACAGATCCAGCTTCAACGGTAATGGTGATTTGGGAGAGGAAATGCAAAGGAAATCTTACTGATACGCTGATGTTCGTTTTAGCCATGGATGACGTGATAGCTATTCTACTCGCAAATGTTTCAATATCTGTGGCCGTTATCTTCTATTCTGCTCCCGGCACTGTCACAGTAATGAGCATGATTGTTGTATCAGCTTATGAGATAGTTGCCTCTTCTGCAGCTGGAGCTGTTTTTGGAGCTACCTTGGTCTGGTTCATCAATCGTGAAAGCGATAGAAAGCAGCTCCTCGAATTGGAATTGGGAGTCATTATCCTCCTTGTAGGGTTGATGTCATATCTACATCTGAGTTCAATCCTATCATGTATGGTCTTTGGTTTCATTGTTGGGAACTATGTGGATCCTGCGAAGGACCCAGTAAGCCACACGCTCCATGTTATAATGTCGCCAATTGTGATGATTTTCTTTGTCATTGTGGGTGCATCTATTGATTTCTCTGTGATTGCAAACCTTACAGTGATTCTGTTAGCTAGTCTTTATGTAATTGGAAGGACTGCATCAAAATACATTGGCGCATACGGAGGAGCAAAGATCTCTAGCACACCGCCCCTTACAACGCGGTATCTTGGTTATTGTTTGATGTCCCAGGCTGGTGTAGCTGTAGGTCTATCTCTAGTGATTGAACAGAATTTGATTGGTCTAGGACAAGCCGAAGCCATCTATTTTGGGGTTCTCATCTTGAATGTGATAGTGGTCACCACAATGATTCTACAGATCTTTGGCCCCATCGCAGCTAATGAAGGATTAAAACGTGCTGGTGAGTTTCCTGAGGACGCATTTGCACCACATGATGAAGTCCTATTTGGCACCTCGCTCCGCTTGGAACCAAGAACTGAAAATGGCAATCCTGACAATATGTCAGAATATCCCCCACCTGATTCTTCTCCGGATGAGAATGACACGTGATTTTTTTAGTTGGGAAAGTCAGACTACTCCTATGAATGAAGACAATTGCATAAGAGCCGAATCATGGCAGATATTGTGTCGAGTAGTAAAACAAGAGGGAACGTGCGGTGCTGGGCATAAGATAGGTGATGAGGTTCTTTTCACGGGGGAGGAAATGAAAGGCAGACTCTGCATCAGCGCGATGTATTCCATGATCCCCAAAGTCTATGCGATGATGTATAATGCACGGTTTCCATGGCTCAAGGATCAATGTGTGGCAACCCATGCTTGCCCGGATGGATTCAATCCGGTGATGTTTGAGCTAGTTCGAAAAGAAACAGAATAGTGAATCTTGGACTATAACTCATCCATTGGAAATTCATCATAATCCTCGTGTTGGTCTTCCATGAGTGGAGCGAAGGCTCCCTTCATGTCTTCAAGAACTGCATCGGGGTCGGGTCGGTTACTCATTATTGTGATTGAACGACCATACCATCCACAGTCGAGACAGTAGAAAGCAGGCTGAAAACTACCAATATATCCTAAATCGTGATACGACGTCAGGTCAACTAGTCTTGGGCTCTTGCAGTTGGGACAGATAGGGATGTCTGCTGAGATTCCCTTTCGCTTATACTCATCAAGTGCTTCTCTGACAGCTCTCATCCTCTTTAGTTCTTCAAGCTCTTTCCGTGAGAGCTGACCAGATTCCTGTCTCTCCATGGATTAAGCCTCTTCAACGAGAACATATCACTCGCTTTTACAGGTTATGTTGGATGTGCTGGTGTACTATCTATCCTCCCCAGAATATAGTGTAGGCCAGAACACCCAGAGCAAACGTTATGATCCAAAGAGTGAGGATAAGTATCATCAGTGGCCTGGTTCGTTTCAGCAATTTTAATGGCATATCTCTCCTAATTAGAAAGACAACAGAAACAATGATGCTCAAACCTACGGCGATTAGTCCAAGTGTATCATGAAGAATCTGATGCCAGCTTGCAGAGAAATCATCAAAGTAGCCAAATGATGCCAAGTTTATGGCTTGAGGTATCATCCAGAGTCCAACGAGCAATGAGTTGACCAAAACAATTGAATATACTGCTCTATGATGGACTCTAAATTCAAGTCTACGTGCCCCATAAAGCCAACCGATGAGAAGCACTATGATCAACAGAACCTCAATTATCAATGCACTTGTTGCGACTGTGTAGAGATCTATCTGCATCTGATTATTCACCGTCCTTTGATACTATTTTGCTTACGCTACCGCTTATTGTAAATATGCTGGATTCGAGGTTAGTTTCTCTGCCTTCATGTGCCGCAACGATAGCTGAAGCTATCATTCCCCATGGGCAGAAACGCACATGGAGGCTTTTATACGCATCGGAGTCATGAATACGGGAGAACTCACACTTGTTGGCAGCCACTGTTATGCCATCTCTTCCAACACTCACTCGTGCATACTTCACAAAACCATGCTCCCTGAGGAAACGAGCATAGGATTGGAGCTTCTCCTGCAGTGATATGCTTGGATTCATCAGCTCAGTTGGAAGGTACGCTGAGAGAATGTCTGCCACTCTGGTAAACATATAGTTCTTGATGGCTGCCTCACCGAGGATCTTGATGAAGACGCTTTCATAGCCAAAAATAGCCGCTCTGAGTTTCCAAATGTCCTCCATGCTGAGCTGGTGGGCAGATGATTTTGCCCTAGCATCATTGACTTTCTGTTTGAAGTCCTGCAGGAATCGATCCAGTTCGTTTACAAGCTCATCGGCATTGCTTCTCTCTGAAAAAATCTCTGGAAGGAACTCTCTCACATAGTAGACCATCCTTGGCAGCACATGTTCCTTGAGAACATTGGAGCCAATCAGCTCTGTCCCCACAGCCTCATAGGCATCCAGAATGCCCATGTAGAGAAAGACTGCATCAAGTGCTCCAGCGCCGCTTCGAGTGAAAAGGTCTTTTGACATGATTGGTTCCGCCATAGACCGGCTGGTCTATCCAGCAGGCAATACATATTAAAAACAGTTCCTCAATGAGGAATCTACGAATGCTGTAGAATCTCAATGGATAAGTCGTCCGATTTTATCCTGCTTATTCTCATTTCTTTGACTGGCTTCTCCTTTGTGATGACCTCGAATCTCTGAAAGCTCCTCCGCGTCACCGACTTGAAGAAGCTATCCAGATTATTCACTAGTGTGGACACAAAAACAGCACTTGCAGATGGCAGTATTCTCCCTTGTTCATGAATCAATGCACCATCACTCTTGAGAGTCGATCTACTCAAAGTGTTTGGGCCATGGCTCAGTGCGGCCAACGACTCAGCTGAGACATGATAACAGACAGTTGCAGCAGCATCCAAAACGTCTTGTCTTGATGTTCCCATTGCGCCACTTATGACGCTCAGTAGATTTCCACTCCAGCAGGATGCGACGGCATATCCTGAAGACTGAAGCGTGAAGTAGTTGTAGCTTTCAGCTATCTCTAGCTTCGAAAGGGTCCTAAGAAGAGTTGAGTGTGCTAATAGAAACTCCCTGACTTGCTCTTTTCTAAAGAGTGGCCTTGGTCTGGCGAACTGAGCCACCACTTCCTTCTTTTCCGAGTCAAGAAGAAAAGCTAATGATATGTCAGTTCTGCTAGCTAGCACATCGTTTATGTATGCGTCCAGATACTCTGTACCAAAGAGCTGAGCTGACAGATTCTCAATACGCGTCCGAAACTCTTCCTTCAAATTTTGTTCAAGTTGTAGGCCTGTTCTCGGAATATCAAACTCTTCTGCGATTTCCTGAGCTTTCTGTAAGGCCTCTCTGGCCACTCTTTCTGATGCCTTTCTATCGAATACTCCCACAGTAACCAAGCCTGAGTTGGGATTTGAAACGAATAGGATATACTCTGTTTCTGTTGACAGCGAATCAACGACCTCTGCTCTGGTCTCTTTACTGAAGTCACGTATTGCACTCATGAAACCCGATGACAGCACAGCTTGATCGCTTTCACTTGCAGTCTGGTCTTTACTGTAGTGCAGAAGTAAGACTCCGCTATCAATGACAAAGACCTCCTTCAGCATGAACAGACCTTCCTCGACTCACCTTTTGTTCTGGGGTAGACATCAGCTGCCAGAAATCTGGACAAAGTTGGACAGGTGCTTATATACTACAACCCAGAACAATGACCTGAGGTTGATCTGACACGAACTCTGATCTCACGGAGTTGAGCCCAGTGCCGTTTCCTGGGCGGACAGCACTCTGGTATCCAAGATTGTCCAAATTACAATGAACGGTACCAACAGATAAATCAGCTTGAGGGCATAGCCTAAGTTGATGACCTTGGACGCTATAGAACTTATTCGTAGCATGGTGAATCGTACTCGGCTTTGGCGTGGAAGGGCTATCACCACTCTACGTGAGAAGGGCTGCACTGATTTGGGATATCGACCTATGTCTGGTATGGCTTCAATTGGATGGATACTAGCTCATCAGGCTGCAGTATACGACTACTCTCTCAATGTTCTCATTAGGGGTGAATCCCCAAAGAGTCCTGAGATATTTAGAAAACATACCCCCGGAACAGATGGTGCTTGGACCGGCCTATCTCTGCAAGATACCGAGGACTACTACAGCTCAGGCGAGGAAGACCTTTTGGCATACGTTGAAGACGCAACCGATGAGGAGTTAACATCAATCCCTGAGCATCAGGAAAACATGCCTGCTGCATTCAGAGGGATGCGTGTAATTGACTTGATTGCAAACACTTTCGTTCATTTGGGTCATCACAACGGTCACCTCAACGCAATTGCAGAAGACTGGGC
>JAHQWZ010000140.1 GCA_029856425.1 Candidatus Thorarchaeota archaeon | reverse complement strand
AGCTGATGGTATTGCCGTGTCTGTTGATGATTCACGCATCCGGAATGAAGTTAGACATCGCAAAGCAAGGGTCGCTGAGCCAGTAAATGTGCCTGGGATGCTTAATGAAACTTCATTCGAAAAGTCGATGGAGAGAGTCGCGGGGTTCAAGCCTGCAAGCAATCTGAAGGAGATTCCTATGCCCTCCATGCATATGCTTCTTGTATTAGACCGCCGTTCTGGACTCACTGAATATGTGCACTATTTTGATCAGAAGCTTGAGATGGATAGTACGATGGTTAGTGGGTTCATCTCAGCGATTTCCTCATTCACGGGCGAATTCATGGGGGGAACCGGTCTCCTGAGATCAATAAACCATGAAGGTTCCACTATTATGCTAGAACACACTAAACCACGGATTGTAGCCATGATAGTTGAGAATGAAACCTTTGATATCAGATATCTCCTTCATGAGTTTGCAGAGAAGTTCAATGAATTATTCCCTGCAGCAAAGGAAGGAGATGGGATTGCTCCAGGTGATTACAGAGGCGCGGAGAAGGTAGTTCAGGACTTCTTCCTAGCTAAAAGGCTGCCATCTGATGAGTAGGAGGTCTTTGCTAGTGCTTATAACATCAATCGGCAAAAAACTGCACACTTGGATGTAGCCCATATGACATCAGTTGAGGAAATCGTTGAGATACTTCGCAAGGGCGAAACCCGCAATATGGAGTTCAAGCGGAGTCTCACGAAGGCGGACCTCAAGTCAGATCGTCGCCAGAAACTAGTTACGCGAATAAGATACATGACATGCGAAACACCCTTTGAAGGGCTAGTTCTTATTGGAATTGAAGATCTCGCTGGTAAGAATTGGGAGGTCTACGGACTAACTGAAGGGCAGATCAAAACAGCTGAAGCAGTCCTCGTAGACTTATGCAAGGATGCTGAGGTTGAAGTTGTTGAAGAAGAGAGAATTGAAACAGACCGCGGACTGGTGGGCAAGTATCTCCTCAAGAGAATAGCTGCTCTTGAGGTGAAGGAAACATGCTCGTTCAATGTGGCAGGAAGGGTGAATTCAGGCAAATCCACCCTTATCGGTTCGATAGTGACAGGATCACCAGATAATGGCTCAGGCAGATCACGATCATTCCTACTTATACACCCTCAAGAAATCACACGGGGACAGACAGCTGATATCCACCTAGCCTTCATGGGATTTGCTGGAAACGGGAAAACCATCCATCTTGACAATCCGAGGAATAAAGAGGAAGCTGCTAGAGTACTGGATGCATCGGCGAGAATCCTGACATTCTTTGACGCACCCGGACATCAAGAATACAGCAAGACAATGATAAGAAGCATCTTGGGGGCTGATGCTCAATATGGACTCGTGCTTGTTCCCGGCCCTGAGGAAGCCAGTCTGATTCGAAGTGAGGAGGCAAAGACTGGACTACGACGTCTTGATGACATCACTCGCGAACATCTCATACTGATGGCAAATCAGGAAGCGCCATTCATTGTTATCATATCCAAAGTGGATAAAACGAAAATCAGGGATTTGGCACTTGTTAACGAAGTTGTAAGGAATACGCTCAGAGAGATTGGAAGAATCCCTGTGAGTTTGAAAGACGTCGACGAGATAAACACACTGGTAAGTGAGATTGAGCATAGAGTGGTTGTTCCGGTAATTGAAATTGCATCCACGGAAGAAGCGTCTCTTGCCTTACTCACTGAGCTTTTGCGAAGGTTGCCATCAAATTCAAAGAAGATTGACCTAACTTTACCAGCTCGTGCGTACGTTGACAAGGTGTATCGAGGAATTAGAGGCACCAATGCCGTAATTACTGGTACTGTAAAAACAGGCGTGTTCAAGAAAGGGCAGAGCGTGATTATAGGCCCAGATGAGAATGGCAGGATGCAAGAGGGCCGGCTTTTCAGCATTGAGATGTTCAAGAAGAGAATTGCGACTGTCCGTGCAGGAGATCTTTTCGGATTTGATATCAAAGACGTTGATAAGCATGTCGTGAGAAGAGGTCAGGTTGTAGCAGACCCTGATGATTCTATAAAGAGCTGCAGAGTATTTGAAGCCAACATCGTAGTCACTAGACATCCAACGAGAATCTCGGTAGGATATTCTCCAGTCCTCCAATGTCATACGATTCAGCACACTGTTGTGTTGAAACGGATTTATGATGCAGATTATCTCAGTGTAGGCGACTTTGCGAGAGTCAGGCTCGAGTTCATGTCATATCCAGAACCTATAGGGATAGGGGACAAGATTGTGTTGCGTGAAGCAAATACAAGAGCAATTGGCACCGTCATCGAAATCATCAATTAGGGTTCCTATCACTCCAAGTCAGCATCTCAGAATCCTCCGGAAATGTGGTTTCAGAACGTATTACCCTTCTAGATGATGAGACCTGTATGACGGGCCAGACCTTGATATCATTATCAACTGCACTCGCCAGGACCAATCGTTTCCATGATGACGGCGAGCTGACGAGAGCATAACTCCCCTTAGCAGCATGAAATATAGTGGATTCAATGCCGAAAGAAACAACTTCAGCAAGCAGATTATATTCACCTTGAAGCAATAGATTTGGATTTATCCCAATGTGATTGAAATCAGGCAGAAAAATGACTTTCCCCGCCTTGACCAATGAAACCACCCTCTGGGGAGAACCAACTAGTGTATCGGAAAGGACTGCCAGCCCTCCGCTCATAAGCCGCTCTAGAACAGCATTCTCGGCAGAAGTCACTTGCTTAGTGGAGAATTCAATGGTGGCCTGAAAAGTGTTCGTTCTCTTTTCCTTCGCATCAATCTTCTGAAGAATCCACGAGAGAACATCTCTACCATGGTCCATTATGCCTCCTGATTTGGGAAAAACATCCTCAACATTCAAAGCGTATGCAATTCGTGAGAGTGGATTTTCATCTCCTTCTGTAATTGCAACGTACTGTTTCTTTGCTCCATTCAGATAGCTAATCTTCAGCCACGGTTCATCATCATCGCTTCCTTCACCAACTGATAGAGTTACACCGAGCGTAGAAGGATCACAAATGACTCTCGGAGAGAGGTGAATCGATTCCAATATATGTCGTCGAGATACCAAGTCTCTAGGCTTTGAGAGACTTTTGCAAAAGCCCTGAATTATGAGGTGCTCCTCGGTACCAAGAGATACTTCGATAGATTCATGGATTGCGCCTAATGCCATCATCCAATTATCCACTGACAGATTTGGAGTTCTATCGACCAAATCTAAAATCCTTGCATACCCAGTCCGCGAATATGTAGCTGAGTGCTTAACTAGGTGGTTCACAATGGGCACGAAAGATGTTCCTTTAGTTCTCTTTACCCATGCATCAATCCAGTCGGCGCGCTTGGGACCACTAAGTGAAGCGAGAGCAATGGCATTTCCAACTGCTGAGCCAAATTCTGAACTCCGCTTTTCTGCATCAAGAAGCTGCAGAAAACAAGCTCGAGCAATAATACCATCACGCCACTTCGACTCAAGTAGACTCTGCTCGAACACTACAGCGCCATCTTCATCTATCCTCTGTCCAAATCCTTGTCCAGCATTGATAGTTGATTCTCGTGTGACAAAAATAATCGGGAACTCGGGTTCCTTCCTACCAAGAAACCTTACAACTCGTTTCAGAGTTCTTGATAAATCCTGCCTGAGTTCCTCTGTGGCTTCAATTCTGAGTTCCTCTTTGGTTAGAGGACGAGGCTTTTCAAATTTCGCTACAAGCTTGGAGGTTTTTCGGACTTTTCCATATTTCTCGACCTCAATATTCTCTCCAATGAGCATTACACCCATGGAATTGAAGAAATATATACGTACTCGGTCTCGGGTGATGACAGCAACCAGGAATGTGATTCCTTTCAGTTTTGCGAAGTGCTTCCGCATTGTGGATGCTTTAACTCTAAGGACTTCAACAGCGGCGGCTCCAGTTTCCTGAAACTGCCTTTGACCAAACAACGCTACTTCTTTTGGCACATCGCGGGGACTACGTGACATGTATATACACCACAGCATTCTAACTCTTGCTCTGGCGCCTGATAAGATTGATTGCAGATTGCGCTTACTAAGCCTCTACCGATTCTATCTGCTGCTCGTACATAGGCATTAGGATATCTCTTGTTGGGGTTGTATTCATCACTACATCCAGTACTTCTTCATTTCGCATAAGAATGCAACCAAGGAAGTTGTACATGAATTTGTCAAGTCTGATATTTACCCCTCGTCTGGGGACTTGAGTAAGAAGCAGCACGATGCTAAAATTGCCACGGGGGAGCTGATTTAGGATCCCGCGTTTCATGTCTGGCTCGAGCTCATCTTCGAGCTGACGAGTCATTACGCCTCGTTCCATGAAGTTGTAACGAATTCTTTCAAAATCGCCGCTGGAACTCTTCTTAGGGCGGATGAAAGATATGGAATATCCCAGGCGTTTCAATGAGTTATAGCCGATAAAAGTCCGAAAAAGTGGTGGACTTAAAGATTCAAGCTCTACTTTGCGCAATTCTACTGTGTCTTCGTCTCTTTGTACTTTAAGGTTCAAACACACACACTCCGTAGAGATAGGTCCCACATTGTGAACTATTAGAAGCTATTTAAAACGTTATGAGAAACTAATCCGCGAATGCCCCTTCGCGCCTTAGGAGTTCTATCTTCTTTTCAATGCCCAGACCATATCCACCAATACCTGAAGAAGATATGACTCTGTGACATGGAACAAGAGGATACAATCTGTTTGTAGCCATGACATTGCCAACAAATCGTGCAGCGCCTGGAAGGCCAGCTTTCCGAGCCACTTCGCCATAAGTAGCGGTCTCACCACGCGGGATTGAAAGAGTCGCTTTCACTACACGACGTTGCTTTTCTGTCATCTCGGATAAATCTAAATTGATCTTATCAAGGCTAGGAACCTCGATCCCTTCAGCAATATCATAGACCGCATTTAGAATCCTGAGGTCTTCTTTCGAATCACTGCGCACAAAAGAACCTCCTTTTACCGCCCTTATAGCCTCTTGGCAACTCTTCCGAGGCAGCGTTGTAGCAAAGAGTCCTGAAGATGTAAAGACGCCAGCTATGCAATGCCCGTTTCGCAGTAGGACTGCAACTCTTTTCTCTTTCATGACCAAACCTTGACAAGCAGCTATTTGTATTTCTCGCATTTCTTCAGAACAAAGCCAAGTATTGAGCTTAGTTCAGAATCGCTTTTCTTTGAACCCAGAGGGAGCCATCCGCCATCCTTGTTCTGAGTGCTAATAATCAATTCTAGCCCGCCATTAATGACATCAAGTTCTTTATCAGTTTCAGGTGGGCAAACTGCTGTCAAGTCAACCATGTCATCTGCGGACTTATTCTCAAGCGCATCCTTTAGGTGCTGGTATAGAGCAGCTCTAGCATCCCTGTAGACCTTTGTCTTGGAATCAACTCCAGCAGCTATTAGGCCTGACAATATGTTACCCGTTGCCAAGGGATCTGAATGCCCCATGTTTATGAAGTCAGGCCAATTGCCATCCTCATTTTGAGAATGCATCAGAAAATCGCGGGCCCGTTTCAAACGAACTTCGTTATCATACTCCGCCGATGATAATGCTTCAAGCGCTTTTCCTGTGAGCCACGTAACACTCTTTCCAACGGGGTAAAACTCGTTGCCCCACTTCGTTCCATATCG
>JAHQWZ010000139.1 GCA_029856425.1 Candidatus Thorarchaeota archaeon | reverse complement strand
CCGTGGAATTTCCTCAAGATTTCGTAGCCGATATTGGGGAACGTGCGGCTTTGACTGTGTTACATCATAAAGACCGTGTTATGAAGATCTTTCCGGTTTCCAGCGATGATATTTACCTGCTTCGAATCGAGATCAGCGATCTCTCAAGGAACTTCTTGAAGCAGCTAAACTTCGCTTTCAACGATGCCAAGCTAAGCGACATCATCTTCACGACTGGCGTTTGTCTCAGGGGCGAAAAATGCTATTACGAATGCTACTTTGTGCCAGACCAGCTAGTTGTTACACTGAAGGAGCTTGAGGAGAGCCTCAGGAAGATACCTGGTGTATCTCGAGTTGTACTGCGCAAGGTAGACTAGTAACGAATGCGCCAGATTTGTTTCCCTCTTTCATTGGACCGGAGAGAAGCTATCTACCCAAATGAAAACGGAGTGGACTCCACTCCTCTCTCACCTTATTTTTTGCTTTTCATTCAACAGGACTTGCTATCGCCTTTGGTGTGCATTCGATTTTATCCTTCTTTGATCTCCAATAGATTGCCCACCTGCCATCATCGGTACGTTTCAGATGAACCTCGCACATCACAGACAGCGTCCTTTGGAGAAGCAGAGCCGTGCTGACATCGTCAACCACGCGCTCGAGTCTGAAGACTCTTCCATTGACGACCACCCACTTGCTAGCACGATTTATCATATCAACATGTATGGATTTTTCCTATTAACCACGGCCTGCGGGCTGGCGGCAATATTGTTTATGCCAAGAGCTAAGAATCATCATTTTGGCATGAAAGCTAGCGTCATCTTAAGGGCTATTGAGAGAAATCGACCGACTCTCTGTAATTTCTCAAATTCCGCGGCGTATACTCTGAGATAAATTGTTGAAGAATATAGTCTGGATCTCTCTGAACATTATACTTCCTGAAATATGATAGAATGTTCCGAATATCCCTGAATAATAATGATTCAACTCGCTTCATGTTAGCCCATGCATCGACTCGATAAGCCTGCGAAACATCAATAATCCAGGGCTTATTCTTCCACCAAAGTATGTTATACTTGCTAAGGTCCCCATGTACGTAATGGGCATCCCGATACATCACCAGATAGTCATCAAGTATTTGCTCTAGGACTAGTTCAGGATTGGCAAGATTCACATCTTTTAGTTGAGGAGCTATCTCAGTCCCTTCTCCGATGAATCTCATAGTGAGATAGTTGCCCACTCGTCCAACGGGGGTCGGAACATGAACTCCCGCTGCAAAGCAGGTGTTGAGTATATCATACTCCCTGGCGGCTAAAGCCTCCATCTGAGTGGGCGCAAAGTAGCCTCGCTTCTTTTTCGATTGGGCCGAGGTCCAGAATCGGTAGGCCTTGAGAATTATTGGGTGCTCCTTCCACATGGCAAGGAATATTGAAGCCTCCTTTCCTGCACTCACCTGGTACAAGAGGTCGGTGGCTAGTCCGAACTGGATTGCATTAGCACGCACCTCTTCAAGGGTTATTTCATGAATAGGCACGTGCCTTCCTCTTTGATGACCACGCTCCAAATCACGTTTTGTTGTGAGTGCACTTGCCTTCTTTGGATTAAACTTCTCGACCACACCAGGACTCATTTCTGCCACCTCCAATCTCCCTTTTTCCAGCTAAAGCAGCTCAACGCCCTCAGAAGTCAGCTCTCTGTAGTTCTTCAGATTCTCGGGAATATACTCATCGAGGAAGACCTGAACAATATGTTCTGGATCGCGATAGATTTCATAGCTCTCGAAGTAAACGAGAATGTTGCTAATATCCCTCGAGAGCAGCTTCTCAACCTTGAGCATGTCGGACCACTTGTTGACGCTAACCGCCTGTGGAACATCGATAATCCATGGACGGTACTCCCACCATAAAATATTGTAAGCACTGAGGTCTCCATGGACATAGTGCGCTTTGCTGTACATCAATAAGTAATCATCCAGAATCTGGTCTAGGACCTTCTCAGGATTCTCAAGATGGACATCTTTGAGCTGAGGAGCAGGCTGAGTCCCATCTCCAATGAATCTCATAGTGAGATAGTTACCAACTCGACCAATGGGAGTAGGAACGTGAACCCCTGACCTAAAGCAATTCATGAGATAATCATATTCCATGACTGCCAGGTCCTCTATCATTCCAAGAATGAAATGTGTCCTCTTACTCGTTCCCTGAGCTACGTAACCCTTCTTCTTAGACATCTTGTGAGAGGATTGCCATAATCGGTAAGCTTTCAGGATTATATGGTGTCCTCTCCATTGAGCAAGGAAGATGGAGGCTTCCTTTCCTGCGTTGATCTGATAGGTCACATCGGTTGCGAGTCCATACCTTATGGCATCTTCCCGGACTGTATCAAAGGTGAGCTCTTTGATCTCAGTTTTCCCACCAGATGATTCTCCCCTGAGAGCAACACGCTTTTGGACGATCACGCCGCTCTTCAGAGGGTTATGCTTCTCAACTCGACTCACTCTTGGCACCGGCCATAATGTGAGCCCAGCAATCTATGCATCGTGTTTTTTTTCAACTTTTGATTTCACTCTCATTGACTGAGCTGGTACGCATCTTATGTTCTAAGCACATCAAACCAATATTAGCAGACGAGCAGCCACACGCAATGTGCATCAATGAGCGTTACATACATGATGCGTGAAATGAATGCTAGCACAAAGAAACAGTGAATGCCGTTTAATTGGCACCCTCATTGCGGGTGCAAGTGTCCACTGCAACAACCAATCCTTTCGCAATCATATGGAACTGCACCTCCTTTCGAGTCATGCGCGTTCTGCCCAGTAAATTTGCTATAAAGGATTTGTGGTCAACGTGATGAGGTGCCCCTTTCAATGCCAAACGGAAGGATTTATCTTAAAGTCATCTCGCCGTCCTTCGGTTTCCATATCGCGATTCGATGAAGACAAGGTAAGGAATGAAACAACCCGCAATATAGAATGAGGAATACGAATGCCAAATCTGATGAACCCGCTGATAGTACAGTCCGACAAGTCGGTCCTCCTTGAAGTGGACAATCCCAAGTATGAAGAGGCCAGGGACTCGCTAGCCAGGTTCGCAGAGCTCGTGAAGAGTCCAGAATATGTACATACATACCGAGTGACTCCTCTGAGTCTCTGGAACTCTGCTGCGATGGGAATGACATCCCGAGAAGTGGTTGATTCCCTAGAGAGGTATGCCAAATATCCTATTCCTGAGAATATCAAACGCGAAATCATCGAATACATGTCCAGATACGGTCAAATCACATTGTTTATGGAAGGCCCTGATCTAATTCTCGAATGTGAAGAGGAGGATCTAGCCGAAGAGATTGGAGCTCAGAAGAAAGTCCAGGAGTATCTCGAGGAACGAATTGACGAGAGATCATACTTGGTTGTACCTGGACAAAGAGGCTTTCTTAAGCACGCCTTGCTCGAGCTTGGTCATCCAGTAGAAGATCTCGCAGGTTATGTGGAGGGCGAGGCTCTAGCACTGAATATGCGTGATATCACGCTAGAAGGAAAGACATGGGGACTGAGAAGATACCAGAATGATGCTGTTGATACCTTCTATGCAGGGGGGGGTGTTAAAGGAGGATCAGGCGTAGTAGTGCTACCATGTGGTGCGGGCAAGACTATGGTCGGGATGGGTGCCATAGAAAAACTGCAGACGTCAACGCTTATCCTTTGCCCAAATGTTATCGCGGTCCGCCAATGGATTCAAGAGCTTCTTGATAAGACGGACTTAAAGCCTGAGGACATTGGAGAATACACCGGCGACATGAAAGAGGTGCGTCCTATTACCGTTGCCACATATCAGATTCTCACATGGAGGAGATCCAGGGAGGAAGCGTTTGAGCACTTTGGTATCTTCGAGGCGAGGAACTGGGGTCTCATTATCTACGACGAAGTACACCTTCTTCCTGCTCCAGTCTTCAGAGCAACCGCAACAATACAGGCCACCCGACGCCTTGGACTGACAGCCACTCTTGTACGTGAGGATGGACGTGAAGAGGATGTATTTAGTTTGATTGGACCCAAGCGCTATGATATGCCTTGGAAGCTCCTCGAAGACCAGGGATGGATTGCTACAGCTATATGTTATGAGATTCGCCTTGAGCTGCCAGACAAGCTGCGAAGGAAATATGCCCTTGCCGAGGATAGGAAGAAATACAGAATCGCTGCAGAGAATCCTGAGAAACTGAAACTCATCAGGACACTTACTTCCTATCACGAGGATGACAATGTGCTTGTCATTGGAATGTATCTCGACCAACTCAAGATTATTGCTGAAGAGATAAAGGCGCCATTGATTACTGGGAAGACGCCAAATTCAGAACGCCAGGCATTGTATGATGCCTTTCGGGAAGGTGAACAGAAAATCCTGGTCGTGTCGAAAGTCGCAAACTTCGCACTTGACCTCCCAGACGCCAATGTAGCAATCCAAGTTTCCGGTACTTTTGGGTCAAGACAGGAGGAAGCTCAGAGGCTGGGCAGGATTCTCAGACCAAAGACAGATGGGAGCTTCGCTCGGTTCTATTCGCTGATTACAAAGGACACACGGGATATGGACTTCGCAGCAAAACGCCAGCTTTTCCTCACAGAGCAGGGCTATCAGTATGTGATTGCATCACTCGATGAGGACATCTGGGAAAGAGCTCCGGAGAGCTTCTTCTAGATTCGTTTTAGAATCTGGAATAGCTCTGCAGTCTTACTCCGGACATAGGTTTCCATTGATTGAATAATATCATTGTTTGAAAGATTCAAAGCAACCTGATTGAGTTCACACCGAATCAATCTTTCCAGAGCCCAAGAAACGCAGGAAAACAATGCAAGACCTCGTAGTGGGAGCATTTCGGAGTCATTTGGTGAAATTAAGCTCTTCAAGATATTAATGGAGAAGGGCTCCATTGGTTCTGTTACAAGGTAGGCAAAATCAAAGAGGGCATCTCCTCTGCAGTACTCACTCCAATCCAAGAACAGAACACGTTCATCTTGGAATAGCATATTGCTTGGACGGAGATCGCCATGCATTCCAACTCCTGACCATTTGACAGCATCCAAAATGGATTCAAGAGACCGATGCAATTTGTCAAGAGAAAATACTCCATTTTTCATCTTCTTCGAAAGCGTTTCTGAGTCGGACAAGAATGAGTCAGTTCTCTTATTGAGGTAATGCAGATATTCTGCAGCACTGGAATAGGTTGGTGCTCCGTGAACTTCAAGATTCTGGAATCTATTCATACTGGTTTTTAGTTTCGAAAGATCATCGTGACTCATGGAATTCAAGCTGGCGTGAACAACTCCCTTTTCATAATAATAGGCCATAAAGGGAGTCTGCGTATCATCGTCGAGAACGCCATAATGCAAGGGACAAGGGCTCAATTCATTGCGAGCCAGTTCTGTGCAAACATGAAACTCTTTTTCATAATGATTAGCGGAGAACTCAATCCGCAACGCCGGCGTGCGCAGTACCAAAATTGCCTTTTTACTACGAGCAAGCAAGTTGATGTTGGACATTCCACCTAGAGCACGTTCTATGGTGAGGTCAGGCATATCCAAGGCATTACGGAATAGTGGCTCGAGGTTATTCTTCATTTGCACATTAGCTTTGAAACCGTAATCCGTCATAGGAGCGGATGCTTCTAGGACACGAAGCACTTAAAGAGTATCCAACCAGTCGAATCGACTATGAATGGCAGGGAGGTTCTCCTCATTCT
>JAHQWZ010000138.1 GCA_029856425.1 Candidatus Thorarchaeota archaeon | reverse complement strand
ACCGTATTCTCTGATCGGGTTGTAGTGGGTTCGCAATTTGGTGCAGAGTCCAAGAGAGCCACTCCGAAAGATCCTGGAGAATGGGCTGACGGCAACCAGGGACTCTTCTCAGGGTTGGACTGGGTCGATTGTTCAGGTCCCGACTTTGGAATTGGGCTGTCTGTCTTTGGGCTTTATGAGTTTCAATTCCGGGATGGGCTGCTCAGTGTGACTCTGTTGCGAAGTGTAGAGCATCTCTCACATGGACGGGATGATGCCGTTGAAGAGTCAAAAACTGCTCGTGAGAGGGGAGAGCATTCATTCCGAATGTCTTTATTTCCACACAAGGGTTCTTGGAGGGACGCCTTGGCTTGGAGGATTTCTGCAGAGCATAGGATACCTTTGATTGGCTATCCATTGGAAGGTTCCGGAGGCAAACTACCATCTGAAAAGTCATTGCTTACGATTGAGGGAATGGAACTAGGCCTTTCATGTCATAAGATAGGCACTTCCGAACATGAGATAACAGTCCGTCTTTACGAGATGGCTGGTGCGACCGGAAGTGCAACGATTGACTTTCCATTTACAATAGAGAAAGTCGAGCTGGTAGACCTTTGTGAGAAAGTGATTGGAGAGCTATCTAGCTCAGATTCAACCGTGACTGTTCCAGTTGACGCGCATTCAATCATCACACTCAGAATAACGAAAGCTTTGTCTTAGCACTTCTTTGAGTGGAGTTCAATCGTCACGTACATTCAAGATAGGCTTTTGAAGCCATGAAAGCAGGGTGATAGGACAGAGATAACTGTGAGGCCTATCATTGAGCAACTTCTATCCCATTTCGCCGTTGGTTGGCATTACTAATACTAGCTATGCGGCACAAGCTGGAGTCATGGAGGAAAAGTGGGCTTGCCGTGTGGTTAGAGGCAAAAAGATTCTCACAGAAAAGACCATTCATCAATTGGACTTGGAATCTTATGTGGGTGTGATCTATGGCCATATTAGACTTGAAGGTCTCAGCAGACACGCTGTGGCTCAATGTGCTGGTCGACTTATGCAATTCTCACGAAAGTATCAGACCGCTGGAGTATGTCCAAATTATGAGGTTCCAGATCTTGTCTATGATGATGGGAGTTCGCCAGCGGCCGCCTCAGAGGAAACGTCAGAAGCTAAGGCCGAGTCTGTAAGTAGCATTGACGATGTCTCAGTAACCGGCGTTGGCGCTGTACCCAAACTTGAGCCGCTTGAAGGAGTTGGTCTCTGGCAACCTGCAATTGCATCTTATGGTGTGACACTAGCGGAGGTGGCCGCCTATGGGGAACGTCTTCCAGACGGTCATCTGGACTTAATGTTTGAAAATGTCGCAAATGAACTGGTTCGTATGTGGAGTGCTTCCGGTGAAGGGGTTGATGTACTATCAAGTTTCGGCAACATGATCCTTAGTTGCACAAGGGAAGGACAACTCCCTGCAGCTCCAATTCATCATCTCAAAATAGAAACAGGCCGCTGCGAGCTCTTAGCAATAGCAAGACAGATTGATCCGGACGGAAGCAAGCTTCCTGCCGGATACCCCTGTTCATTCCATGAGAAAGTTGCAGAGAAGGTTAGTCAGCTCATTGGCGCAAAGATTGAGATTAATACTTCTTCAACAGGTTGTATCGTACAAGTAGCTCTTGACCTTGGCTAGAATGTCGCCGACAATCTTAAATCGCTCCTTCCGCCTGAACTAGAATAAGACGAGACCGCGTGGTAAGAGTCTCGATTAGGAGCAAACTCAATTGGCTTATCTTACATGGCGTGAGTACGTTCGTTCAGGACCCGTCTGTCTTGGAGCACTTCTGGTTATTGGTGGTGCTATTATTGCACTACTACCATCCATTGATCCCTCATACGCCTTCTTTGGCGATATGACGGTTCTCATTGGCGCAGGAGTTGCAGTGCTAGGACTGATTCTAATTCTGGTCGGATTCTTCTTCACAAAGAAGAAGCGCGATTCTGTTTTGACACCAGTGGATACAAGAATCGATGACACACCACCTCCACCGCCGCCGCCAGATTAGATTACATTCGTCGAATCCTTCAATAATTTGGGACTGTGGGCCATTTCTTGGTCCATATCCCTATTTTGTCACTTTTTCTTTTCATTCTCGAATGTTCCGACCTCCATCCCGCAAATCCTAATATGTAACCTGAGTAGTCTGAGTTTAGAATTGACTGAAGGTAGGGAATAATGACTTTCCTGGAATACAGAGACAACCAGTTTCATGAGTGTTCAGGCACGCCATCTTCAGAAATAACGTTGAAGATTGATGATGCCCAGAAGAAGCTGATACTTACTGTGCCCGGCGGTGTTAGTATGATTCAGAAACGTGCTGCAGAACGCGGTGCGCGATCTATTCAGAAATCTGGATTTCAAACTGTACGGAAGGGTCGAATTGGTGCAGGGTACGAGCTTTTGGTGGAGGGTCACGGAGGATCCTTGCCAGATCGGCTGAAACACTCACCAAGAGAAGTATACTAGAACTACAAATGGAGTTAGAACCTACTTCATAAAGGAGCGATTGTCTAGGGGGAGCTGGAGGTCGAGGAACCATGTCGGATGAAGACGTTAGGCGCATGATTGAGGAAGCAACAAAGGAGTCTTTAAGACAGTCCTTTACAGAGGCTGGACGTAAGTTCATTGAAGCTGCTGAGGTTTCAGAGCGAAAGGGTGACTTCGATGGCGCAGACAAGCTGTACCGTCAGGCTGCTGAAGCCTATGAAAAAGCTGCTGATAAATACAGAACTGGAAAAGGATTCAAGAACGCTGCTATGAACATGTGTGCAGCTGGAGATGTCTACTCCGAGCTAGCAGAGTCACAGAAAGCTTTGGATTCCTATGCGAGTGGTGCCGAGGATTTGTTCGCAGCAGCAGGAGAGCACCTGCTGTGGGGTGAAGATGCAGAAACTGCGAAGGGTACTGCACTCGCCATGGCAGCATGTATGATTCTGTTGATGATTGGAAGAGAGGCTGACTCCTTTTACAGAGCTCGTACATTCTCAGCTGAAAATGCTTCCAAACTTAGATTCCCTGCCATAGTGCGTCTTAGCCAAATTCCTCAGATGATAGAAACCTCGATTCAGGCAATGGATCTTGGAGGCTTTAGTACAGCTGAAACCGCGGCTGTAACAGAGTTGAAGGCAGCTTTGGCCAATGCCAATGCACAGGAATTCTCGAAGTATGTTGACAAAGGTCTGGACATGGTCAGGGAAATCCTCAGAGGTAAGCTGAAGATTCCAAGGCTTGTTCCGGAGTTGGCTTTGCCAAACGACATGACATTTTCCGAGGAATTTCCAATTCGAGTCATTATTCAAAATGCAGGCGAGGGTGAAGCCATTAGTCTGAATCTGGAATGGCATATAGATGAAGATCTCATTGTGATGTCTGGAGAACAGAAGAAGTCAATACCACTTCTTCCGCCCGGTGAATCACTTGACATCGCAGTCGTTGTCAAGGCAAAAGAGGGCATAATGGGTGTGAAGGAATACTCGATTATGATCAAGGGCAACTATAGTGACAAACTGAAGACCGCATATACATTACAAGCAGGACCAGGTACCCTTGTACTCAAGGATTTCAAAGAAACTGAAAAACTTCAGCAAGCACTAGATGTCACTGATACCCGTTTGGGCATACTTACCTCCACTATTGAGGACTCTCCGTTCGAGAAGGAAGTACTACATGGTGTTGTTGCATCGATTAGTGACTCCGCCAAGCAGGCACGAGCCTACATTGAGGAAGGTGATATCCCCTCAGCAAAGGCATGTGTTCATGTTGTCAATGAGATGGTTGACAAGATTGATGCAATTCTAGGCGATGAAAAACTTATCAAGCGAGTGGAGGATGCCAAAGAAGCCAGGAAGCGCTCATACGCAAATGTGATGCTGCAGTCCACCAAAGAGGAAATTGAGTCCACATTAAAGGGGAAGCAAGCAAAGATTGATGCCGCTTCAGTTGAAGCTCTAGCTGAGTGGAATACTAAAGCCGAAGCTAAGAAAGGACTGACAGTTCTCATCTCAAGTACTCGCGATAAAACATCAGACCTTATTGGTGACCTAGAGTTTCTAAAGGGTGAGCTACCCTCAGCGGCGGATTCAGTAGATCCAACTGAAGGCGCTTTGAGGACAAAGCATCGAACAATGGTCGAAACAGCAGTCAGTAAGCTATCGGGGATTCGAGCTGAACTGGAGCGCATGAGGGGCGACACGACTGTTGCTGTAGGTGAATCACCTGCTACTCCCGAAAAGGTCGAGCTTGCAAAGAAACTTGTAGACGAGCTAATCTTAGACCTTGGTGCAATTCTTGATTCAAAGAAATCAGAGATTGGGTAGGGCTTGCTATTCGGTTTCACTTCTTATTCATGAACTGCTCCAGTCTATTCATTGCTTCATCAATCATCTCAGGTGGCGGTAAAAATACGCTTCTGAAATGAGCCGAACCATATATCGGATCGAAGCCAGATCCGGGGACAAATACAACTCCTGTGTTCCTCAAGACATCAAGCACGAATTCAGTATCGTTTGTCCATCTATCCCTTAGTTCAATCTTTGGCATAATGTAGAATGCAGCCTGCGGTAATCGAGTGGAAACAGAGTCGATCTCATTGAGTCTTTTCCAAATCAGATCCCTTCGTACTCTGAGTCTGGCCATTACATCTTTCAAGTGACTTCCATCGCTCCGAAGGGCAGCTGCAGCAGCAAGCTGAGCTGGAGCATTGGAGCAGATCCTTATCCTAGCCTGCCTAACCATGGCATCACGGAGCGGCTCAAGTTCTCCATCTTGGTCGTGATAATACACATACCCGACACGCCAACCTGGGGCAAGGTAGACTTTGCTAACGCCATTGAAGCCCATGACTGGGATCTCACCTGCTGCTTTGATCATTGGAGTCTGGTCCTTGTCGAAAGTTAGTTGGTCGTAAATCTCATCAGTTATGAGCGGAAGACCGAATTCACCTGCTATTCCCGCTATCTCCTTGAGTGTCTTCTCATCATAGACCGCTCCTGTTGGGTTGTTGGGATTGATGGCGAGAATTCCAACCGTTTTATCATTGATTTTCTTTCTGAGGTCCTCTGTGTCTGGAGCCCAGTCTTCCTCCTCGATGGTGCGGTATGTTACTGGAATTCCACCGAAATAGCTGACATAGGAAATGTAAGGCGGGTAGGAGGGTCCTGGCACTAGAAGCTCAGAGCCATCATTCACAAGAGCCCCTGCCAGAAACTGAATCGCCTCCGAGACCCCCGTAGTCGCAATAATGCGGGTTGGTTCAATATCAATCCCATTGACACGCCTTTCCTTTTCTGCTGCTGCATGCTTAAGTTCATCGAGCCCCTCAGAGGGAGAATAGCCATTCATCCCATCACGTGCTGCTTGACACATAGCCTCTATCATAAATTCGGGGGTTTTCCAATCATACTTGATGGGATCGCCAATATTGAGATAGAGCGGGGATTCACCACTATCCTTCTCATACTGTTTCGCAGCTACGACAACGTCTCTTATTGCGTATTTTAAATTGGCAGCTCTTGAAGCGATTGTCATCTTCAATTGAATCCACTCAAGTCTGCGGACTCTGGGCTTCCGTATATTGTTTGCTGTCAATCAGAAAACCCACAGTGTTTGCCTCAATAAAGACAAATCCGAGTTGTAGAATACGAATCTGATCTTATTTCGAGAGTAGATCGCCAACCTCTTTGGCATACTTCCT
>JAHQWZ010000137.1 GCA_029856425.1 Candidatus Thorarchaeota archaeon | reverse complement strand
TGAGCATAGCAGCCTGCTGAGAGCCCGCCTAGGCCCGCTCCAATAATAATCATAGATTTCTTACTCATTCCAACTCACTCCTTTGCCTCATCTCCCAGGGATTCCAAGACCATCTCCAAAGCTCGATTCCAAATTTCCATCCCTTTGATTTCTGCATTCAATGCTCTTGTTAGCCCAGAGTCCTTTTTCCGATTTCTAGCTGAGAGGTCTTTCAGGTTTGCAATGAAACTCTGATTCACTGTGATAAGTTGCTGAAGCATCGAAATACCCAAGTATGCCGAAGAGTCGATGCGGTATCGATATCCGGTCTTTCGAGACCCTGATTTCTCCACAACGCCATAGGTTTCAAGGATTTTGAGGGCGCGGTTAACAGAGGGTAGAGATGTAGGATATTTTGATTCAGGGAACAACTCACCTAATCGAGTTGAGATTTCTCGTTGAGTCCATTCCTGCGGCTCCAGCAATATGAGACCCTCAATCCAACCGCAGTACTCTGGATATCCATATTGGTCATACATTGTTCCAACCATGATTAGGAATTTTCGACGCAATTCGTGAGATGCCAATTGCAGTTCCTCACGTATTCTGTGGTGCGTTCAGATTTAAGTATTTCAGTGTCTTGAAATTATGAAATTCATGATTACGAAGGCAGCTACAGCTGGGTTCTATCTGACGGGGTCTAATCTGCTGTTTCAGAAAGAGCGTGTCAATTTCTGGTCTTCATTGCTTTTTTGGCAGCATACCAACCCGTAAGGATTGCAGTAGGTATTCCCGCTGGACTATAAGCCCATTGGCCTGCTTGGTATACGTTGGGAATAGGCGTCTTAACCGAGCTACCAATCTTCCGGAGTTGATGTACTACAGGAACAGTCGATAAATATGACCAGCCGACGATTGCCCCTTCTGAAGTTCCTGCTATTGATGCAATACTGATGGGAGTTGAAGACAATCGAAAGAGCACCTTTTCCTTCAAACCAGGATAGATGGAATTCGAAAGAGATTCCATCATGCGGTTTTCGACCTCGATTCGGAATTCATCATACCAATTGGCTTCCTTGACTTTCTTTATTAGATCGTATTCAAAGAGCATGCTTATTATCAAACCCGTTTTCCCGTCGGGGGCTAAAGTGGGGTCTCTTAATGCAGGAATTGAGATTTCATATGTCGTTAAATGACAATACTTGTCCAACCACTCCAGAATTTGTTCCCTTGATTTAGTTTCAAAATTCTCGATTAAAGAATCGAGTTCCGACCAATGCACCTCGCCCAAGCCCTTTTTGGATGGTGTATAGAAGAAGTGTCCATTTGAAATGGAGCTAAAAGCATCCAAGGGCATATCTACGCCAACGAATAGTGAATAAACGGAATCGCAACCGCGTTTTGAAAGAAGAAGCTCCTTCTGTTTCAAGATTTTGCGAGGAGCTTTTTCCTCCAAATCATGGGTGTCTAGTATTCTATACAATGTCTTCAAATCGGCACTCCAGATTAGAGAATCAAATGTATACGAGTTACCATCCCTGTCTTTCACTGTTTTGTCAGAAGGATTGACTCCTATTATCTCAGTGCCTGTCTGGATATTTCCGTTCCATTCAATGATCTTTTGCACCAGTGCCTTTGGTAGCTCGCCCGTGCCTCCTCTTGGATACATGTAATCGGTGTATGCATAGAAGTAACCCAAGGCGAAAAACGTTGGTGTCTTCTTGAAGAAATGCTGAGCGATGATATCGATGAGGGATTGATTTGAAGTCAGCCTTGCCAAAAAGGACTCAATGGGTTCGTTCTTTCGTCCCATTCGAAATAAGGTGAAGATGAATTTCCCTAACCAGGGAAGGAGTTCTTTGAGATAGGCTCTGTCACTCATGTCCTTGAAATTTGGATTATCAATGCCGTATAGGATGGCCATGTCTCTGATTATTCCCTCAATCTTTGAGATGATCTTGTCTATATCGTTGACGCTTTCGGGATACAATCTCTCTAGCAATCGTCTATAGTCATCCAAGGTAGTTTCCGAAACCAGATTGATAATATCATTCTCGATTCCTATTGATACGGGGCTTTCTAGCAATTCAAGTTCAATTCCGAGTTCAGCGAGCATAGGTTGAATTATTCCAGAATTCAGGATTGATCTTGCACCTGCATCAAAAGTGAATCCTTCTCGCTGAAATGAATTAAGTAGTCCGCCGCATTCTTTGTTCTTCTCCAATAAAAGGACATTATGTCCTGCTTTAGATAAATATGCGGCAGCAGTCAATCCTGACATGCCCCCGCCAACTATAATCGTTTGATGATCGTTCTTGCTCATTCCAGACCCACCAATTCTATTGTCTTTTGCCAAAGCTCTTCCGCAGCATCACGGTCTAATGCCGGAGGTGCAGGTTCTTCTTCAGTTGTAAGATTGAAAAACCTCCCACTTATTCCCTCGACTTCTTTTGAAACTCCATGATAATATAACGCCCTTGCAGATCTTTCAGGTGATTTCAAGGTACGATTGACAATTCTTTTCTTAAAGAAGCGATAGATCCGGCCATTATTCAAGCCCATATTGGATTTAACATCTCCCGGGTGCACAGCATTTATGGTCACGCCACTTTCCTCGAAATACTCGGCAAATTTGATTATTGATAGAAGCTGGGCTGTTTTCGCAACACCATAGCTTCCCAAGCCGGAATGTCGACGTTTCTCATACTTCAGGTCATGCAGTCCTATACCAAAAACAGCAAAGCGATGGCCTTCCGAATTGACAAGGATGATGCGCGTTTCTCCTCTTGCCTTCAATTTATCCTTTAGCATGTAATTCAGGATAAAAGAAGCAAGATAGTTTACTTGAAACACGAGCTCGTTATCATCTTCAGTGTATATCTTCTTCGTTGAGTAAAGACCCGCATTATGGATGAGAACATCGATTTCTAGGTCGGATTCCAAAAGCTCCTTTCCCACATAGCGTACATCAGACAACCTTGCAAAATCTGCGATCTTATAATCGCATTTTACTTGAAATTCTTGGCGAATCTCTTCACATACATCTATTGATTTCTCTTTGTTTCGATTTATGAGAAGAAGGTCTGCACCATGGGCAGCGTACTCCTTTGCTGTTTCATAACCAATCCCTGATGTAGCGCCAGTGATAACCACCAAGCGTCCTTTGAATTCGTCATTGCATACTTCTGGCTCTTTTCGATTATTCCGCATCATCGCTATGATGTTGGACATCTTGTATTGCTTCAGATATTTCGCTTTGCTCAAGCTAGTCACCCGAATAGCTTCTTCATGAACATCCGGTAACCTTTGGAAACACCTGGAATATTGTCGAATATATCGCCCCACAGATCGTAGTAATCTCTCTGCTCTACGATTCTCCCTTCCTCATTTAGGGTGAGCCTACTTAATCCGTATATGGTTGAACTTCGCGTTTGTCTGAAGGTCAGTGTCATCTCCCACTCGAAAAACAGCAATTTGTCATCCATCATAATGTTGACAATCTTCATCTTCAAATCTTGTGATCTGTTAGTTAGGCGTTTAGTCATCGCCTTGAATTCTTTCATTCCACGTATTTCTTGGATACAATCACGGAAGTAGATATCCTCATCATAATAAGGTAGGATATGAGACCAATCCGGCCTACCTTTGGTATTATAGGTCTTCTCCCACAAATCGGCAAATTGCTCCACGTTTTGGATACGACACGCCATTTAATAGGCCTCCTTTTCAAACAATCGCATCTTGTTTGAATAATATCTTGGATCGAATGAGAAAAATTGCTAAAGAGGACTTTTTTTAACATTCCTATATGGCGGATAATTCCTCTCCCATGAAAGTTACCAGAGTCAATCAATCTATAATCCCTTTAACATGTTCGTCACGCTTATCATCATCTTAGCCGTGAATCGCAGCATCCTTCAGCATGATGCGGATTTCGCTAAGCTGAAATAAGGGTTTGATACGCCTCGTTGAGAACTCACTGATTCCAATTCATCGCCATTACGGAATTTGCTACATGAGGTTTGAGGAAGTGGTCTTTCATGAATTTGCTGTCTTCATTGGCTTTTTTCTACTTCTATTTCGAATATGGTTAGATGAGGTAAAACTGCCAGAAGAGCTTCAGTTTCGACGACGCTACTTCAGCCGCTTCTTTGCCTACTATGCTTGCTTGGCTCTTGCCTTCGGACTGAGTCTATATCCATTAAATATCATGGTGATGGTGGCATTTCCAATTCTGGTGGTGACCTCTGTTTGGGATATCAACTTCTATCGGAGATTCAGTTCTCAGACTTATTGGACCAAGAATAGGCGTTGGATGTTAATTGAGAGATTGACTCTGCATCCGCCTGTAGTTCTGTTGGCTCTCTTCATGATTCTCAATGGGGCTAGGAACTACATAGAACCACCAAATCTTGTTCTATTGGTAGTGCCTGTAATCTTGCTCTTCACACCTTTCTTCCTATTTGACGTGAGATGGACAAAGCGGTACAAGTGGCCAGAGGCTTTGATTGTGATAGGTCTCATGTTCGCTTCTGGAATATCCTTACTTCTTGCAGAAGCATTTCTCTGGGGTGTTCCAATTTGTTGAAAAAATTAGGATCATCATTCAAATCATTCTGGACCTATCTCCGAGGATCTCGTCTACTTACATTTGGACTTGCTTTCAGTCTAGTCTATTATCTTGCTATAGTGATACTATTTTTATTCTACTTGACTCAGGGAATATTAGATGAAACAATTTTCACTATAGACTTCCAGGTCTTCTATGAATCAGGAATAATGTTTCGAAACTCTCCTGGAGATATCTACGTTGTTGCTCCAAATAGCTTGCCTTTCAGATACTTACCTTCGTTTGCTGCTATCATGGCTATATTCTCGTTTGTCCCTCTCATACCATTATACATTTTCAATATCTCATTCATGATGGTGATCAACTTCGGAATTGTGTTTCTTGTCTTCTCAACTAGTCAGCAATTGGGAGCAACAACTTCCACAAAGAACTTCGAGAAAACGCTAACAATTCTTTTTATCACGCCACCTCATATTATCAATATAGTTTTGGGACAAATTACGCATCTTGCAATATTCCTCGTCCTCGTTGCGCTATATCTACTTCAGGATAATGAACTTCAATCTGTTCGCAGATTCATCTTGATTGGGACGCTAATCAGTATTGCGGCAATCCTCAAACCTTTCTTCATTGTTCTCTATTCTTTTCTGATTCCAATTTCATTCACAGATAGATTTAGTCTCAACATTCCGCTAAGACCTTTCATAGGAGTAACATTGGGATTTCTAATCACAATGTTGCCAAACTTGCTCTACTTCACTGTATATCCGCGTGCATTTAACGAATTCATGCATGTGAACTTCTCGGGTGGACTACCCTATCAACACAGTACAAGTATAACGCAGCTCATCATTGATGTTCTAGACCTAGGTGATAACAATGTCATTGTGTTGACAATAATGTTGATTATTGGAGCTTTCATTTTCCTGAGAAGTTACATCAGATTCGTCAGAACACCTTCCTCTGAGAAGAATCATCTTCATCACTTCACTGATATGATATTCCTGTTTCTCCTGGTGTATACTGATTCTTGGTTTCTCTTTCTAGCGGTATTGTATGCATTTCTAGCACCATCTATGCTTCAGCTTTACAGCAAGTGCGAAGCTATTGGAAATGAAACTCGTTATCTCGATTTACTTTGGTCAGGTTCGAACAATATTCTTGCGTTCTTTTCAGTCGGCATTATCT
>JAHQWZ010000136.1 GCA_029856425.1 Candidatus Thorarchaeota archaeon | reverse complement strand
GTCTTGTCTTCGGTCTTCTTGGTGGTCTTCTTCTCTGGCTTTGCCTTTTCCTCCGCCTTCTTCTTGGTAGTCTTCTTGGGCTTAGTCTTGTCTTCGGTCTTCTTGGTGGTCTTCTTCTCTGGCTTTGCCTTTTCCTCCGCCTTCTTCTTGGTAGTCTTCTTGGGCTTAGTCTTGTCTTCGGTCTTCTTGGTGGTCTTCTTCTCTGGCTTTGCCTTTTCCTCCGCCTTCTTCTTGGTAGTCTTCTTAGGCGTAGCCTTTGGCTCGGACTCTGGCTTGAGTGTTGCCGCAGCCCTTTCTACCACCGGTTCTTGAGCCAGAGGCTCAACTATGACTTCTGGGAGCTTAGCCTTAGACTTTTCCTTCTTCTCTCCAGCCTCTCTTCTCTGACGCGCCAACCTACTAGGCTTAACCACAGTACCTGCTGATGATGCCGCTATCAGTTCAGCATCCATCTCCTCTGTGATGATGGCCGACTTCGGGACCGATGAGGCAACTTCCTCTAGCGCATCTGCAATCATAATTGGGGCTTCAGATTTTCGCTTCTCCAGCTCTACAGGTGTTGTATAGACCTCCAATCCACCCTCACGAATGTAAGGTACGAGTAATCCATCCGTTTCCTTCTGTCGTAGAATCCGTCGTGCAACGCTTAGTCTGACACCAAAGCGATTGGCAAGATCATACTGTGTTACAGAACGAGTTTTCGCAAGATACTCGTCTATGCTTGATTCCACATCTGGCTTCACGATCGCATCTCGGATGATCTTCTCTGTCTTCGCGGCTGTCTTGCCCCATTTCTTTCGACTGATAGCAATTACTCTCCTTTAGACTATTGAGGAGTCACGCGAAGTTTTTGGGTTCGACTTTTAAAGATGCTCATTGCTCCCTCTCGGTAGAGCTTCAGCAATGCCACATAAATCGGAATCTCGGGATTGACGATGCTAGAACAATCAAATGATCTCAAACGTCTGGGCCGCAGACTTTTAACTCATGCATATCCCGAATTCACTGAGAGAGGGATTGTAATAGAAACTGGCAAATTGAGATCCTACGGGCAGGTGAGGTGGAGAGATACTGGTGAATTTCAAATCATCTGCCATCAAGATATCATCAGATGGCCTGAACCTGCCATAATTGGATTGTTAGCCCACGAGATTAGTCATCCCGCTATAGAGCCCAACTCCTCAGAAGAGGCAACTGATCGAGACGTCATCGGCAGAGGTCTAGGCTACTACCTTGCTGTAGAACGTGCGTATGTCAATAAATATGATGATCATAGAATACGTGGAGGAAGGGATCGTTACTTGGGTTTTCAAAGCATAAGGAAACTGCTCAATTTTCATGAGCGAAGTACTCTGGAGAATCTGCTTGAAGACTTCAACATTCTACCCCGAGAATCTACAAGACCTAGATTACTTCATGACACAGCAATTCATGATGGGTTAGGACAGTCTATCTTGATGATTGAAGGGCAAGCAATTCAAATAGAAAGACCTCAGCCCGATTCTGAAATCAAACTGCTCATTCGCGATGAATTTCTTCATGTTTATGCAGATGAAGAAATCGTGGCTCAAGTCCCTTGGCATGAGGAATAGGAAAAATACACGTACAGCCTAGTCTTTTCTCTTCTTTATCGAAATCTGCTGCTTTATAGTGACATCACTATCTGGTGGAATGTCCTGATTAATCACGCAGCCAGGAGCAATAATACTTCCATCGCCAATGCGAGTGCCAGGCATTACTGAGGCATTAACCCCAATAACAACATTGTCACCAATGATTGCGCCCAATTTCTTGATAGGCACCTCAACCTCTTCATCGCCAAAATTCAGTCTAATTGGTTTGCCACCTGGACGCCAGTTCCACATTTGAGCGCCAGCCTCTATACAAGAGTCTGTGCCGACGATGGAGTCAGCGACGAAAGTCATCCTTCCAACCATGACTCTATCGAAAACCATCGAGTTCCTCATCTCAACTGCATAGCCAAGATGAACGCCTTCACAAAGACTTGAATAATCTCTTACAAGAGAATTGTTGCCTACATAGACATTCTTTCCGATATACACTGGTCCGCGAATTGTTGCTCCTGGTCGTATTATACTACCCTCATCAATGAAAACAGGGCCCTCCAAGACTACATTCTTGTGAATTTCAGCAGATTCAGCGATGAAACTCCCTTTACCCTTCAGTTCTCTATCCATCACAATCTTGTTGGCGTTGAGAATATCCCATGGCCATGTGAATTCTGCCCATTCCTTTTCCCAAACAGCCGCAGCAACGGTTCTACCATTTCCAATTATCTTCTCAACTGTATGTTCCATTGTTTCATACTTCTCTAGTAGGGGTAGAACATATGCTTTGAATACAGACACTCCAGCTACCGCATAATTGCTGACATATCTCTCCGGCCCGCCTTTCTCAACCAGTTTCTCCACAACTCCATTCTTGCCTATCTTAACGGTGCCAAATTGCTCCGGATTGGAAACAAGTGTCACAAGCATCGTTATGTCAGAGTTCATGGAGCTATGATTCGAAAGAGTCCGTTCGACCATCTCGGATTCAACAAGTACATCGCCGTTAACAAGCAAGAATTCCTCTTCACCCTCAAGCTCATCCTTGGCCTGGAGGATTGCATGCTCCACACCTTTTTGCTCATGCTGGATTACGTATCGAATTCGTACGCCCTGATCACCGCCCATCTGGAAATGGTCAATCAATTGCTCTCGACCATGTCCAACTACAATTATAATGTCACGAATTCCGTTAGCTTTCAAGCTGTCAATTATATACTGGAGAACAGGCCTTCCTGCTATCATGAGCATTGTCTTTGATCTGCTCGAGGTGAGAGGACGAAGTCTAAGTCCTTGGCCAGCCGTCAGAACGAGTGCTTTCATGGGTTCAACCACTTCCTGTGAGGAAACATCTTGGCATAAAACTGTTGGTTGCTAACATGTTTCAAGGCGCCTTGAGCGAGAAATATATCCTCTGCTTTCCTGCACCTACATTCTTGCTTTTGCCTATCTGGATTTTACCTATTTCACGAGTATTTGCCACATGTGTCCCTGCACATGACGCAGCGTCATAGTCTCCTATAATGAGAACCCTGAACTCGGTAACACTCTCTGGAACCATCTCAAGGTAACGAGTCTGGTATCCACGTTTGTTGAGAAAGGATATCGCTTTGTCACGAGGCATCATAAGAGTTTCAACATCCAGTTCCTTCGCAAGAATGTCATTAACTCCCACCTCCACATCATTTTTCATGGCATCATCAAACTTCTCCAATGGTGTGAAGTCAGCTCTGCTACTCCCAGGTTTTATCATGTTTCCAACAGTATTTAGGTTATAATGGAGCTGAAGATATCGAGAGAGCAAATGCTGTGCAGTATGAAATCGCATACATTCGTATCTGAAATCCCAATCTAACACTCCATGAACTTCAGTACCAACTCCAAAAGGGATGGGATCCTTTGCGAAATGACAAATCTCTCCTTCTACCTTTCTAACTTCATCTATCCTGAGAGTTGCGTCTTTAAAGGAAAGGATCCCGCGGTCACTACTTTGTCCTCCCCCCAGATAATAGAAGGCAGTCTGGTCCAACACAAGATAGTCTTCCGCCACCTTCTGAACAAGTGCATCAAATTCACGGATATAGTTATCACTCATATACAGCAAATCAGTCATTTACTCGCCCTCATGTTCCGCTAGACTTTCTGACTCTGTGCCATTCCTCCACAGCAAGGTCCTGTGCCTTTTTGATCTCATCCGGAGTTAAATCAATATCTGGAGTTCCTGCAGCAGCATCTATAATATTCCGAACATCCTCTTCTGAATCTTCTTCCTTAAGCCCTGCCGATATTGCAGATACAATGTCGACGGCAATCCCTCGCTCACTCAGGAATTTACCAAGAGGGGAATATGATACAGGGATATACCCAGATTCAGTAGAGGGCTGAAGTCCAACAGATTTCATCTCTCTCTCAAACATCTCCGTGATGATAGAGTCACGTGATTTCACAACCGGGACTTTTATGCCACGTTCCTTCTCAACGTCGCCAATCATTCTCCGCATCTTTCCCACGACAGGAGACTTGGATGAACCCCGCCTGCGTCTGGCAACAACCGCAAAAATAGCCAGAAGGACGATTGCGAGAAGCATGTACTGGATTAGTGGGTCCATAAAGAGATCGACCAATTGGTTCAGAATTACATCAATTTGCATAAGCAGACGCCCCACTTAGGCGGAAGACCTTCTAAGAGGCTTCACTGCTAAAGGTCAACTTTAAGGTTTCTCCTATGCAAGCAACGCCATATTAGCTTCTTGAAAAATGTCGTGCAATTCCCAAGTATACATCAACAGACTGAACCAATTGATTCACATCTATGAACTCATTTGGCTGGTGAGCTTGTTCAATTGACCCAGGGCCACATATCACATTCAAAATACCAATTTCGGGTTGCAGCACAGAGCAATCGGTTCCATATGTGGCGGCTTTTGGTACAGGATTGATGCCAGTTATTCTTGACACTGTGTCTATGCTAACCTTAACAATTTCTGTATCAAAGGGTGTGACAACAGCAGGTTTGCCGTGGATATAATCCACCTTGGCTTTGTCAGAAAGCCCTGCTGATTCAAGACGCTTGTTCATGGCATCAAGCAGACCTTGCGGCGATTGTCCCTTGACAGTTCGCATATCAAGTCGAGCCTCGCAACTATCAGGAACCACATTTACCTTAACTCCACCCTGAATGACCCCTATGTTCCATGTCGGTGTTCCTAAAACGGGATCAGACTCATAGTCATACTCTGAACCTGTGAGGACCTCCAACGCTTGAATGCATAACTCGATGGCATTAAGCCCTTCTTCGGGACGAGAAGCATGAGCGGCCTTCCCCTTCGTGGCAAGGCGAGACCAGAGAATGCCCTTTTCACCTACTAAGACATTGAGAGATGTGGGTTCAGCACAGACACCGAATTGAACTCCTTTCAAATAGCCGCTCTTAGCAACCTCTTCGGCCCCAGTGCAGCCGCTCTCCTCATCAGAAGTAGCAAGCATGAGCAGAGGTGTTTCATGAGCCTCATCGTAATATTGAATCATCGTTTCTGCTAGTGCAGCCACAGGGCCTTTCATATCTGCGGCACCCCTTCCATAAAGCAGACCATCCACAATCTCTCCTCCAAATGGATCATGTACCCATGATTCTCGCGGACCTGCAGGAACCGTATCCATATGACCATGAATTACTAATGGCCCCTTCTCACCATCCTTAGTAGAAAACAGGAGGTTAGGACGCTCACTTGACCCAATTGAAACGCATGAGATGCCATAATCCTCCATATGGGATCGAAGAACTTTAGCAACTTCTTTTTCTCTGCCGGGCGGGCTTTCCGAGTTAGTTGCAACCAGTTCTTGTGTTAATGCTATAAGCCTGCGGCTGTCGGTCATTATACCACCTACTTAACGCACCAGCGTCTGGGCTAAGAAGATTCCTAAATGGATTCGCATAAAGAGAGCACTTTCTTAAGCAGTCAACTCCATTATTCAGTCGGCAGTTCGATGATGCGGTTACCCCTGTCTGAGCCAACTTGAGCTATGAAGAAACGGTGAGCAGCAGAGACCTGCCACCACCTATAGAGAGCAAAATGTTAGGCTGAGACCAAGTATCGGCTGAATTTCAATTCCCCGTCACAGGGCTAATTAGCACTTTGTTGCGCTGAATGGTGACTCCGTAAGTTTGCCCCTCTTCATCT
>JAHQWZ010000135.1 GCA_029856425.1 Candidatus Thorarchaeota archaeon | reverse complement strand
ATCTGTTCCCACGATGTAGAGACCCCTAATTGGTGTTCCAGGACCGGGACGGTCAAGATTGGTTTGACCAGGTATTAAGGCGGCTCTTGTCGCGTAGGAGGATTGGATGTGTTCCATTTCAATATGGTTCAAGACTTCAGGATGGTATATTGCAAGCCCATTTTGCTTCACTGCATCAACCACTTCTTGTGGTTTGCTGCTCTCTGGCAGGATTGCAGCAATGGCAATTAACTCCTTACCTTTGGGAGCACATGAGGGATCAAAACTCGAAACTGAAACCATCCAGAAATTTGGGTTTGGATGAACAATAACCCGAGATTTTCTATCTCCTATCACGATTTTGTCCAGTCCTAGCCACAGTGTTACTCCTCTTGTCGGTTCCATATGGCTCCATCGTTCAAAGAAGCTAGATACTTGGACGTCTTCGGTTTGAATGATTTTAGGCATCGACCATAATGGAATATTGCTGACAATCAGGTTGTGTTCTAGTGTCATTCCAGATACGACGATACTCTGGACTGACCCTTGTTTTTCAACGAGCGCTTCAACAGGTGCATTTAGGACATAATCACCATTAATTGCATCACTGACACGATTGACCAATCCCTGCATTCCTCCTATTGCCAAAGCTTCGTCATATTCTGATCCTCCTAAGAGAAGCCGCTTTGCTGACTGAAGTTTGGTACTCTCCTTGTCAGTGTCCTTCAATGTGCGAAGAGCTTCGTATGCCGAGGCTCTTGTGATGGGAACCCCTGCAGCCATGTAGATAGCGCTCTGCATGACATCTAGCATCACTTGATTAGTAGCACCTTCTGATTCCATGTACTCTTGGAAAGTGATGTCCTTGTATTTCTGCATCTCCTCAAGCTTCATAGTCTTAATCTTGGCACCAATCCTTGCTAAGCCGAGTCGTCCTTTTACTCCTGTGAGCGGCCATCTTAGAGTTTCTCCAACACTTGATGGAATGGCCCCCACTTTATCATGAACTCTGAAGAACCAACCCTCATGCAGGACAAACTCAGGTGGAGGGTCGAGGTAGGTTCTAAGGAATCTTGTGAAGGCACCGCTTTTCACCCTAGTGATGACGTGCAGACCCTGATCCACGCGATATCCATCGACCCTATAACCATGCCAGACACCACCTAAGCGATCAGCCATCTCCAGAATCAAGACCTTCTTCCCTTTGGCAGTCAGCCCAAGGGCTGTGAGCAGGCCTCCAGCTCCAGCTCCGGCGATTATTGCGTCGTATTTTGATGTGTCAACCTGGTCGATTGTGATTTCTCGCATACTCTCGCTCAAGTCAGCTGCAGGTCATCACTACTTAAGATGTGCGCTAGAGGTTTGTAGCTTAGAGCAAGTCAATCACTCGATTCTTGTTGGCTGATTCATATGCTGCATCCACGACATTGTGCGCGGCGATTGCATCTAGGAAATTTGGAGAAGGATCCTCATCTGCCTGGATAGCCTTAATGAAGGAATAGCTCTGAGCCGGAAATCTCTCAGTGCCCACTGTCGTAAGAGCATCCAGTGCCTCTGGCGCTATATTCTTTGAATGGACTCCGAGATACTCCAATAAGGCTATGTTGGCCTCGTGCACATTAATCCTGACTGGAAGCATATTTTGAAGGTGATATTCCAGCCAACGATTCTCTGTTTCAAGACGGATGGTTATGAAACCATTTTCGAAGAAGAACTCGATGCTGCGTTCATTTTGACGATCAACTTGATGCCAGATAGAAACAAGCGTACTCACTGCTCCATCCTTGTGAGTCATCAGGAGGGAGGCCTGATCCTCCACTTCCCTCTCAGAGAAGAAGCCAATCTTGGCATAAACGCTTGTAATATCCCCAAAGAACCAACGCAGGAGGTCTATATCGTGAATACTGTGTTCAATTAGAGTCCCGCCGCCTGCAATAGACTTGTCCCCACGCCATTGCGTATAAAATCCATAATCGACAGGAAATCGTTGATCATCTCGAATGCTAGCTTGCATTGGACGCCCAAAATCCTTGGTTTCAATGAGTTTCTTTGCGTAGAGTAGAAATGGGTCAAACCGGAGAACAAGTCCAACTCCCGCTTTGATATCTTCGCTCTTGGCCACAGCTAGTAATTCCCTCGCCTGCGGGCAGCTGTGAGCCAAGGGCTTCTCACAGAAAACATCCTTGTGTGCTTTTGCAGCCGCCTTTACGATGTCTATGTGTTTGCTTGTTGGCGTGCAGACATATACAAGGTCAACATTCTCATCGTTGATTAGATCATTATAGTCATCATAGATTCGGTTGACTTCGTAAAGGTCTGCTGTGCGATTTAGTGATTCCTTATCTATATCACAAAGTGCAGCAATCTCTACATTAACAAGTCCGGCCTCACGAAGTGCCGCAATCCCAAGAAGATGCATTTGGCCAATGTTGCCGGTCCCAATTAAACCCAAGCCAGTCTTTGCCTTGCTCAACGGGTTTCAACTGCCACGGTTGATTGCCAACGTGTGTATATGAGTCTTCTGAGATTCATATTATCTCGGTAAAGAGAACGACTAGAATTAATAAGCATCAAAGATTCGAATCATGTAGCAGGAGCCAGTTCAGTGACTTCAGTAGACGAGCTATTATTGCAGGCCAAGAGTGCCCTCCAAGAGGGCAGAAGGGAGGCAGCTGCAAAACTGCTTGACGAAGCCGCAAATGTCTTCGCATCTCAAGAAGTCAATGACAAGGCCGCGATTCTATATGAACGTGCAGCTCTAATCTATAGAGAAGTCTATCTGGCTTACGAGTCGTTCAAGGCATTCGAGAATGCCACCTTGATGCTGATTCGTCAACCCAACTCGCCTGAATTGCAGAAGAAGATTGTTGAACTCAACACACAGGCTGGAAAGACAGCTGAAGAAACTACGGACTATAAGAGAGCTGCAGACTTCTACTTCCGTGCGGCGGACTTTGTACGTGATGATGAGGAAAAGCAACAACTCACGATGAAAGCAGCAGATGCACTTGAGAGCTTGGCGGATATAAGAGAGGAGGAAGACGATCTCGAGAGCGCAGTTAGTCTACTCAAGAAGGTTGGTAGACTCTATTACACATGTGCAGATCTTGAACTTGGAAAGAGGATTAATGATAGAGCAGCCAAAATCTCTCAGAGATGGGCTCAGAAGGCCAAGAGTGAAGGCGACCTACTCTCAGCTGGCAATGCCTTAGCAGAGGCTGCGCAGATAATGCAGACCGAAGGCGAATCACCTGAAGCAACTAGACTCATGATGGAAGCAGGTGAACTTTACGAGGCGGTGGGTCTCTTTGAGAAAGCAGGAAACATCTATGATGCGGCACAAGAGTCCTATCAGATGCTAAGACAGACAACAGGACGTAGAACAGCAATTTCCAAAGCAGCTGAGGCATATCTAAAGATGGAAGGAAAGCCAGAAGTCATTGCCCCCTTGTTGATAAAAGCTGGAAATCTCTTCCTCGAGATTGGACTTGATGTTAAGGCAAAATGGGCCTTTAAGCGAGGCAACGAGCTCTTTGAAGTCCTCGCAAGGAAAGCTGGTGATGATGAGGAAATAGATTCACAGATGAAATATTTCAGATTTCAAGCAATGTGCCTAATGAAATGGGGACGAGACGAGGAGGCGAATGCGCTCTATACTGATGTGATTGACTACTATCTTGGTCAGGCTGAGCTCGAAAGAGATAACAAAGAAGCATATGGTCTAGCCTTGGAATCTGCGTCGGAAGTACTAGAGGAAGCACAACGTCCACAAGAGGCCAAGAAGCACCTCGAACGAGCACTTGAGATGTATGTTGGACTTGCAGAGGATTTTGCGGCATCAGACACGATTGATGAGAGTTCAAGATTGTACAGCAAAGCAGCAGACTGTGCTAAGAAACTAGGTGATGACGATAGAAGCATTTCATATCGGGAGATTGCCAGTGCTAAGGCCGAACAAGCAGCTAAGTCCTACGAGGAGATGGATGTCAAAGAACTGGCTACTATTTGGCTGAGGACAGCTGGGGTTGAAGCCCTTAAGACTGGAAAAGAAGATCTAGTGGACAAGGCGATAAGACTTCTGAAAGAATCAGCTGATGGGTTCAAAGGAATTGATGAATTAAATGATGCGTTCGAAGACCTCTTCGCTGTCTTTGAGGCCCTCTTTCTGTACCGTTCAGAGAATAGAGATGAAATAGCCAAAGTACTATCTGAAATGGATGAGTTGGCTCGAACAACGCAGGACTATAAAATGCATTCACTCATGACCGTCATCAATCTCTTGGAAAAGGGAAATCCAACTGCAGCTCTCCTTGCACTTCAAGAGAGAGAGGAAGAGCTATTGCAGTTGCGTAAGAGACTCCTTGTATTAGTCAAGCAATCGAAGATAGTGCGAGCTCCGGAGGATGTTGAAACAACTGGAAGAACCCATTGGCTCTACAAATAGATACATACTTGAATTTGAAGTGCACTCTTGCAGTAGATTTGATGGATAAGGTGAGTAACAGATGGCAACATTTCACAAATCAATCACATTGAGCACGAAAGGAAATTGTGACCTAATTGATGTGACAGGAAAGGTTGAGGACATCGTTAGAGAGAGTAGCTTTGAAGCAGGAATCTGTACCCTGTTTTGTCCTGGTTCAACAGCTTCTATAACTACCATTGAATATGAGGACGGCCTTCTGAAAGATTTTCCAGACGCGATGGAGCGACTTGTGCCACAAGACATCATATACAAACACCATCTTCGTTGGGGTGATGGCAATGGGCATTCTCATGTGAGAGCATCTATATTGGGGCCTAGCCTTACTATTCCATTTGTGAATAGCTCCTTGACCTTGGGTACATGGCAGCAGGTAGTTTGTTGTGATTTTGACAACAAGCCCCGGGATAGAAGAATCGAAGTAATGATTATAGGTGAGTAATCAGAATAAATCAGACTTATCGTCCAGCTCCCATTCAAGCTGCATTGTACCGCTGGGAACAGGGCTTGAGTCTCGTATTCTGTAGGCCAAGTAATGAATACGTAACGCCCTTCTGAGTCTATGAAGTTGAAATGGAGCATTCCAATGAGGATTCTCCTTTCTGTATTCTAGTGTGTCCATGATGTTCTTTATAGTGTCCAGCTCACGCTTAACCTGCGCCTTCACATCATCAAGGTCACGATCAATCGTGAGTGTTCCTCCGTGTGTCATTTGGAAACACCTTTCCAGATACTCTCTGGAACCCATTAAACTAGGAGTATAACCAAGGTATTACTTAGAATCTCAAATCTTTGCCTTTCTCTTTGGTTTCCTTTTCATGTTAGTCCCGCACACTGGACATTCCAGATTGGATGCGCCTTCTGGTTCCTCGTTCCCACACCCAGGACATTTTAGAATCCACGTAATCCTCTCCTTCATTCGCCCTCTTAAGTCCATAATTCTTAGTCCGAGTGCGACAGCTGTATTGAGCACGGCTAAATCACTGGACACAACAGTCACTTCATGGCCTAATTGCTTCTGCGTTAAGGCTAGTGAAATTAGTTCTAAATCCTCAGGGCTTAGTACATTATAATCGCCCACTTCGCGTGCTTTTTGCTCCGTCATTTCAATTGCGGATTCATCCGGTGATTCAATCCGCAATCTATCTGTGGAGAGAAGATTCTGGATTCTACTCTTGCTTGGACGGTTCTGAATCTCATCGATCACCGACTGCGTAGTCATGAAAAGGAGCTCTGGATTCCTCAAGGTCCATTGTGAGAGTAATGCTCCTGAGTCGATTATGTTTATGTGCAAAAAGTATGCCACCTAAAGCGTTC
>JAHQWZ010000134.1 GCA_029856425.1 Candidatus Thorarchaeota archaeon | reverse complement strand
CCTGCAGTTGAAACCCCCAGGCTCTTCCGAAAACTGCCGCGAGGATGCTCCCAGGAATTAGAGCTGCAGTTGACACGACCTGCATGATTCCGCCCACCCTACCCCAGAACATACCATATTGCTTCCTATCCGAGTCTCCTGGCATGGCGACTCTGTAGTTATTGTCAAACCAGGTATTGAACGCTCCACTCATCTGCGAGTTCCCGAGACCCTGAATCACATAAATCACTACAAGAAACCAGAAAGGAGTCAAAGCAGTTACTATGGAAACTAGCCAGAATGCAGCTGCATAACAGATTGTGGCTGAAGCCATGATGTATCTCTGGCCGATCCAGTCGCCGATAGCGCCTGTCGGATAATCTAGAACCAGCTGGACTGCCATCTGGATTACGATGAGAGTTGCTACCAGGGGCAAGCCCGAAATATAGTCCCCCCCGCCTAAGGCTTCAGCAACGAAGATAAGGTAAAAGGTCGTGCTCATAACAAAAGTGAAGTTTGCCAGAGGCCCGAGGAACATCAAGACCCTCGCTAGTCGAAGGACCTTTTCATTGGCGTCTGGTAGTCCAATTGCGTTTGCTAATCTACTCAAAGCGGGGTCCTCCTCATTCTGAAGAAAACTCACTTAAGGCAACTCTCATGGAGCAACCAGAATCAGGGCGTGGCGCGTTGCGAATCATAGCTCTTCACTTTGACACTTTGTATACTGTAGCGCTCTCAGGACCCGACCCCGAGAGCGCTACAATGGAGATAGGAGATTTATATGCGGTTTCTACCACAACTGGCTTGGGACCATTCGGTCCCGTCTTGACCGTAAATGCTCTTTCGAGAGGGGAACGCCCATTAACAGCCGCCTGGGAGGGCACTTCAATATCTTGAGCCGCACCGGCGACAACACAGTCATGGTTCTGAACCATCAGAGTTGCCTCGAGTATATCTTGTCTGGTCACAATATATGCTGCTAATGGGCGAAAGTGACCAAAGTTTCGGCCACTATGTGACCAGCCAGAGTATTCTGCAAACTGATTGCACACCAATGCTGGTTTGAAAGTTAAGCCAAATCCATATAAAGGTTTGGAATCCAAACCATTAGTATCATTGCAGTTGAGTAGTAACGCTTTATTATTACAATACGTCTCCGACACGAACCATTCCCCCCTAGAGGCACGTATATCTGATCTCATTGCTCACATTTTATGGAGGTAAGCCTCAGCTAGAGCCTTTGTAGAGAGGACATTAGGATTCGTTCTTTTCGGGGAGTTTGATTTTCTTGAGTTAGTTGCTAGAGCCATGATATTTCACAAGAATTACCACTCAGAATCAGTATATATAACGAAGCCACATCAGAGGGTCACAGAATAGAGTCACAAATTGTGACTATATATTTGAATGCTGGAACCTAGAAATTTGACTTGTTAAGAAAGCCACAACATCTTCTATGGAAAAAGGCCATGCATAAATGAATTCAACTCCTTCAAACCGTCTTTTCGCTGAAGAGATCGCTTCAGGGATGTCTTCCTCAGAATGCTCACCGCCGGGAGTCATCATTGGAGTGACAACGATTTCCCTTTTCGCTCCTGCGCTCGCTGCACTATCCAGCGCATCTTCCAGACTTGGTTCACAGAACTCATTGAACCCTATAGAGACGTCCAAACCAGTTGTTTTCTGTAGCTCATCCGCTAATCTTCTCGATGATGCCTAGAAAGCGTCATTGTCCGGTGTTCGTTTCCAATTCCTAACCTTGGAATCCAATTCACAGTAACGTTTTTTCATATCAGCGCTGACATGGTCCACTGCGTTCTCTATGATTCGATGGAGCCGAACTAGCTCGACAACCTCATCCTCCGGGAAGTCTTTTGCAGGCATTCCGTGCATTGCCAAAACTATTCTGGTTGTCATTTGCTATCATCTCATTGGAAAGCGATCGATTGAGATACCAAATCATGACGGTCTTGTCCAAGCGTTTCATTAAACACATACTTGATGGAGATAATTATTGCCAACAACGAAACCAACTCAATAATTCCTGCAACAAGGAAGGTTGTGAAGAAATCAGAAATGAGTAGAAAGTATCCAAGGATCAGGGGACCCACTGTGACTCCCAAATTACCTGAGAAGTTAAACAGACTCATAGCCATAGCCGAGTCTTCGGTTTTCGAGGCATCACCAACTAGTGCAAGTGCCGACGGAGCGGTAATTCCAGAGAATATGCCCAAAAAGACTAGACCTATGAGGAGAGGTAAGAAGCCTAACGCTCCAATAAGCCCAAGAACCGCAAGAACAATGCCATAAGGAAGGCTTCCGACAATAAGGACTGGATATCGACCATATTTGTCTGAGAGCTTGCCCATTGGGTATTGAAGTATTATGAAAGGTATGGCGAAAATTGCCAGAGCCATTCCTCTGAGTGATTCTGGGAGACCTAGAACTGATGATAGAAACAGTGGGAGGGCGACAAGAATGAAACCCATATGTAATCTATCAACGAAGTTGAATGTGATAGGAATTGAAAGCTTGGGATATCGTTTCATAACCAGCAGACTTTGAACAATGCTGGGCCTCCTCCTAGTTGTCGGTGGATCTCTAAGACCACCAATTGTCATAATGAGAACTATTGCATTGAGAGCTGCCGCCGCATAGTAAGGAACAAGCACGCCAATAGTCGCTAGGATTCCACCAATTGCAGGGCCAAATCCGAAAGATAGTGCTAATAGAGCTCCAAATATCCCCATGTGTTTTCCCCGACTCTGAGCATTGGAGAAGTCAAGAGCTAGAGTCATGAAAGATTGCCATGCCATGACTGTAAAGGAGCCTTGAAGGAATCTGTAGGTGAGAAGAAGGGGATATGAGAGCGTGGTTGTCATGAGAAGGTAGAAGACTATTGAGCCGAAGGCGCCCAAAATCACGAAAATCCTGCGTCGTAACCATCTGTCTGATAGTGCTCCCGTAGCAATCCCAAAAATCAGGTATGCTGCATATAGCATCACATCGAACAGCGAATAATCTAGATTTGAGATTCCAGGGAAACGGTCAAAGATGAATTCCGGTTGATTGACATGAAGAAGAGCTGCGGCAGTTATAGTCAGGAAAGTGAGTGCGCCAGTGAATAGGATCTTCCCTGTATTATCTGCATGAATCTGGTCGTCAGATTTAGTACAACTCGACTCCATTTGTCTTGCACCATTACCGCAAGTCCCAGTCCTCTTGGATTGCACTATTCAGTCAGTTCTACACCTTTCTCCCTGAGAAACTTGCCGAAATTCACATCAACTACTTTGATGTGATTCAGAAGCCAGTTGCCGAGAAACGTATTGATGGATTTACTGACGACCTTCGTGGCACCATCTTCCCTGAAGTCCTCTTCCAAGGTCCTAAGCATGCTCTTGAACTCCTCGTGCTGTATCAGATGGTTGGCTATTGCAGGGTAATCAAGCTCTTTCATATACTTCTCCTCAGTAGAGAAATGGAAGTCAGTGTACTCAGTCATGAACAGAAGAGTCTCTATGATTTTCGTGTGGCCCATATACTTCTCTACTGCCTTTGATAGATTGTTGATGCGCTCGATCAGCATCTTATGCTGTTCATCAATCGGGTCAACTCCAACTGATAGACTACTGTCCCACATTATGTCACTCATTTTTTCCACCTGCTATGCTTTTGCTCGATTATTATGTGAAATAAGACTAGCGATGGAGGATGTCAGTTAGATTGTGTTAGATGCAGCAACAGACATATTACGCACCTCTGGCCGAGCTAGAAACAGACAAACTATCAGCGAGAGGTTGGAAACAATGGAGATTAAGAAGATTGCAGTTCTAGGCGCAGGGCAGATGGGCAATGGAATAGCCCAGGTCTGTGCTCAGGCTGGCTATGGTGTTAAGATGAGAGACATCGACCAGAAGTTCATAGACAAAGGAATGGCCATCATCAAGAAGAACCTTGAGAGGGGTCTCACCAAGGGTAAGATAACTCAAGAAGAGATTGATGCTGCTCTATGAAGAATTGAAGGCATTCTGGACTTGAAGGAAGCTGTCAAAGATGCAGATCTTGTCATCGAGGCTATACCAGAGATCGTAAAGCTAAAACTCGACACTTGGAAGGAAGTTGATGAGGCAGCTCCCAAGCATGCCATCTTGGCATCAAACACATCCAGCATTAGCATCACTCAGATGGCTGCTGTCACCAAACGACCCAACTTGTTCATTGGTATGCACTTCTTCAATCCAGTACCAGTAATGGGGCTAGTTGAGATTATCAAAGGTCAAGCCACAGATGATTCGACTGTCAGGGTGATTGAAGAAGTATCGAAGAAGATTGGCAAAGAAACAGTCTTGGTTAGTGAGGCACCAGGATTCGCAGTCAATCGGTTGCTGGTTCCAGCATTGAATGAGGCGGTCTTTGCCATCCAAGAAGGTATAGCAACGGTGGAGGACATGGACAAGGCAATAAAGATGGGTCTGAACTGGCCCATGGGACCATTGACCCTGCTTGACTTTGTAGGTCTCGATACAGCGCTATATATCTCGGATTACTTTGTTGATGAGTTCATGGACAGCAAGTACAGGGCACCGGCACTCCTAAGGAAGATGGTCCGTGCTGGTTGGCTTGGAAGGAAGTCTGGCAAAGGCTTCTATGACTACTCTGGTGAGAAACCAGTTCCAAACAAGTTTTAGATTTTGGAGAGGAGTGACAGTCTGTGGGTCACTCCTGCCCCCATTTTTGCGGCAACATTAATAGTGCCAAGACTTAGTCTTTGGTAGTGACTTTTCATGAAATTCAAGAGAACCAAGTATGTTGGATTTGATGGCACTCGCATGTTCATGGCTTCGTGGATTCCTGACAACGAAAAGCCTCGAGCATTGATGATTGCCATCCATGGCCTAGGCAGCCATGGACTCGACCTGACAACAATCGGAGAGTTCATGGCTGAGAAAGGAATTGCGGTCTATGCTCCCGACATGCGAGGTTTTGGGCATTTTGAGGGTCAGAAAGGTCATGTGATGCGTTTCAATGAATATGTAGAAGACATTCAGAACCTCGTAATGCAGGTAAAGGATCAATTCCTCAACAAACTGACGTATCTCTTTGGAGCGTCACTTGGAGGTCTCATGGTTCTTCGATATGTCATGGCATACCCAAGAACCGTTGATGGGATTCTTCTTCAGTGTCCTGCTGTAGCTCAGTCGCTGGACATCAACCCAGTCAAGAGGCTCTTTGCGAGGTTCCTCTCACTCCTGAATGTTAAGATGTATTTCGAAGGTGATGTGAACCTTGCTGATGGGTCACGCAACCAAAAGGCGATCAAACGACATGAAACTGACCCGCTCAGATTTGAGGGAGTTACAGCTAGATTAGGAACAGAAGCTCTGAAGGCATCAGAACAGACCTTCAAAGAAGGGAACAGGATTGTACTTCCAGTCTTCTATCAGCAGGCAGGCGAAGACAAGCTCATTTCTCCTATAAGAAGCAAACAATTCTATGAATCAATCGCATCCAAAGACAAGACCTTCAGGATGTATGATGGGCTTTATCATGAGCTACATGAAGAGCCTGAGAAGGACATGGTCCTAGGAGATATGTACGGGTGGCTTCAGAAGCGCCTCCCGTCCTAGTTTGCGCCTTCATTTCTATGCCCGAAGATAATATGCGGCGGAATAAGCAGTGCAGGTATGCTAGTCATTAGAATGATGCTCCAATCAACCAGAGTAAGTGGCATTGTCTGGAATAAGGGCCACATGAATGGCAAGTAGATTGTAGCTAGAGTCAAGAGTGCTGAAAGCGCCACCGCGCCTAGAAGCGCTCT
>JAHQWZ010000133.1 GCA_029856425.1 Candidatus Thorarchaeota archaeon | reverse complement strand
CTCTTGCCTACTCTTCTGTACTTCATATCGCGTTCTCCAGCCCAAGACACAAACTTAACTATCTTAAAGTTATTGCTGAAGCAACCGGTTCATTCTGTCAAGTCTTTCTTTGAAACGGTCGTGGGCGGTTCCCATAACTCAGTCCGGTTACCCTCGGAATCAATAAACCATCCAAATCTTCCCTCACTGTGCTCTTCAATGCGGTCATCCACTTCAACTCCCTTGCTTTTCAGTTGCTTCAGAATCAAATCTAGGTCATCAACAACGAAATTGATCATGAGCGGCTGTTTGGTTGATCCGAAGTATTTCGTGTCGCTTGGAAAGGGCCCCCAGAGTGTATACGCATTAGGGTCCATTCTGGCCTGCTTTGGCCATCTGAAGTAGACGTAGCCTTCCCGGTCTGGTTGAAAGCCGAGGTGTTCCTCATACCATGCTTGGAGCTTCTTTGGATCTTGCGACTTGAAGAAGACCCCTCCAATCCCAATCACTTTTCCCATTACATCTTCTCTCCAGATTCTTCTTTGAGGATATCGTCTCTGAAGTCTCGGAAATATTCCCATTCTCCACTAACAATCTGTCCTACAACTCGAATATTGGGGACAACATTTCCTAGATTCTGTCGAATATCACCTGCGGCTTTCGCACTAGTGGTGTAGAAAGATAGAAGCATCATTGGTCTGTCTGCACTCATCCAGCTCAACCAGTATTCCTCTGGGTAGGTTTCACGTACGAGCCGGTCGATTTCAAGCTGCTTTGAAGATGACAGTCCAGGGATTTCTACCACGAGAGTGATCACCATTCCGGCTCCAACGGCTCCGATGTTGACGAGAGTTGTTTCATAAATCAAGTCATGTTTCCGCATGAATTCAATTCTCTTTCGAACCGTCGGGACAGATTTTCCTGTTTTCTCTGCTATCTCTTTCAAAGGCATTCTCCCATTCCATCTCAGGTGATACAGTATCTTCCAATCAATCGTCTTGAGGTCTTCAAGTGCCTTCGAGGCTCTAAGGGACTCTTTGGATGACGGCGGCGGCAATAGCTGAACAACTTCGACTTCTCTCACTGCACTGTTTGATTGCAAATGTTCTACAGCCTGCTTAAGCTCATCTGTATTCCTGTAAATAGCAATGGCAAAGCCTTCAGGTTCAAAACCTGACATCACAGCCATGATGAACTTACTGCTGCCCAAGTCATCTATAATATCGCGAGTTGCTCTATCTTCGAGATGAAGCATTATGCTGGCAAAACTCGCATTCATTAGGCTCATCTTTGGCATGACATCAAAACCGAGAATGACTTTGCTCTCAAGTAGATGTTCAACTCTACTCTTTATCGTGTTCACTGATACATCATATTTCTTAGCCAAATCTGAGAAAGACATGCGACAGCTGTTGCTGAGTTCTCCAATGATTGCCTTGTCAAGCATATCCAACCTGCTACACCTTGACCCATTCTACTTTATGCAGCCCTGACTTCAAAAACCACATCTTTTCTGATGAATATCTACATTTTCATCAGTCCAGAATTGCCAACCTGTTTTGTAGTTTCTGAACCATTTCTATCCTGAAACACATATTACAGGTGAAAGAAATGGTTGAACGAATTGGTTTCAAAGGTCCGATAACTACCACTGAAGCTCCGGATGATTTGCCCCGAAGGAGCATCATCAAGACTTGGCTGATGCTTTTTGTCTTTTCAGTCATAGTATGCTGGATTGCTCAGGAAGTAGTTGCTGGTCTGGGTATTGTCATTCCACTTGCGGTGGTATTGGTCTTTCATGACGCATACATTGCAGTGGTACTTGCGATATACCCATTCTCGATAATGAGGAACAACAAGAGAACTGCAATGGAGGTGCGCTGATTTGGATTGGATTCCATTCACTGTGATCCTAGTTGTATCCATCGTGGCTTGCTGGGCGGCTCAGGGATTCGCTGTGAGGAAGAACATTCAGATACCAAAGACTGTTGCAGTCATTGGACATATCCTCTATGGTCTTCTGCTTATCCTGGCCTACATCTTCGTGTAGTCGTGTGGAGGATAGTCTGAGCTCTCTTCCAACTCTGTTTTCATTCCTAGGGGAAGCTTCAAAGCAGTCTTCGACCTAGGATTTCTTGTCTTTTGGTTCAAGGTGAACACAATGACCTGCTACTTTCGACACATCAGTCATATCTTCGAAGAACTTGGCATTAATGTCACTGCGGAGAAGAAGCGTGGCATTGACATAGCTATTCACGAGATGGTAGGCGTGGACTACAAGAACTGTTCAGCCGCATGGAAAGAAGTAAAGAAGAGACTGGCAGAGGATGAAGAGCGATTCATTGCTAGTCTACGTGATGCGCTTGCAAAGCCATAAGCTTCGTTTCCGACACAGTGATATCTCACAATTTATCGAAGAGCCGTATGTCCGGAGCAAAGGAAGACAGACCAGAAAAACAGGTTATTCCTGTCTATTTTGATGATGATGCTGATCTTGGGTTGCTAGATGGTACGATAGCAATCATTGGTTATGGAAACCAAGGTCGAGCCCAGGCTCTGAATCTAAGGGACTCTGGAACGGACGTCATTATTGGCAACATCCGTGATGCGTACTGGGATATTGCTGTTTCTGATGGATTTGAGGTTCACGAGATTAGAAGCGCTGTCAAACGTGCCCGTTTTGTAATGGTCCTAATCCCTGACGAAGTCCAACCCCGTGTCTTTGAGGAAAGCATCCTCCCTGAAATGACATCTGGCAAGGTATTGTGTTTCGCATCAGGTTATAATATCACATTTGAACAACTTGTCCTGCCTCACGACTTTGATACAATCCTGGTAGCTCCTAGAATGATAGGTGCTGGTGTAAGAGATGCCTATGTGAAGAACCGTGGTTTCTATGTCTTCATTGGAGTTCACGTTGACATTTCCGGAATGGCAAAGCAGTATGCGCTAGCTATCTCAAAGGGCATTGGAGCCACAAAACCAGGCGGAGCACTTCTTGAGGTAACGTTTAGGCAAGAGGCAGAACTCGATCTCTTCAATGAGCAGTGCTTCGGCCCAGCATTTGGCCAAGTTCTCACAACTGCAGTGGATGTAGCTGTGGAAGCTGGTTATCCTCCGGAAGCTGTATTGGTGGAGATCTACATGTCTGGGGAATTAGCATACACATTGGAAAAGATTGCCAAGCTGGGGACTCTAAAGCAATTGGAGCTCCATTCTCCAACCAGTCAGTACGGCAGCATGTCTAGGGGGATTCGCTATGCCAATCCAGAACTCCGTGAACTGATGCAAAAGTCACTTGGCGAGATTCAAGACGGTTCGTTCGCTGAAGAGTTTGCCAAAGAATATGAGCTCGATCTGGAGATTCTAGAAGATATGAAGAAGATGGCGCAGGATGTACCCATTGTGGTCTTAGACAAGGAAGTCAGGGAGAGACTCCGATATAGAGAAGACGCATGAGCTCGATTACCAGTTGCTCCTAAGTAAGGTTTCAAAGGCAGCATGCCTTCTACTACCAATTGGTGTTGAGTATTGGGTGATACAGTGGATGATATCACGATAATCAGGTCTGGAACAACATTGAGAGACCCTGAAGCCTGGAATCTTCAATACGATGATGAGGAACATCGAGGCTGGGAGCAGTTCCTTAGAACCTATAGTCTTGCCACCGTGACTCTAGTCAAGACCGATGGTATGCACATCTTGATAGACACTGCTTGGGAACCCTCTGAAGCCAGGGTAAATCGTCTTGTTCTAGAACTCAAGTATCACGAGCTCACGCCTGATGACATTGATGAGATCTTTGTCACTCATTGGCACGGGGACCATTTTCTCAACATTCCCCTCTTCTCAAAAGCTCGAGTCTTCTATGCGGGGTGCCCTGCGAGATCCATAAAGAATAGAATGACCCAAATGAATGCAGAAAATGAAACAATAAAGCTCAGAGAAGGTGAAGATTGGCACTCTGGTCTATCCATAATCGATACTGCTGGGCATTCTGATCACGATCACTCCGTCTTGATTAATTACAGGAATAAGGTGTTTGTCGCAGCTGGAGACTCAATTGTGTCCAAGATGTACTACCACACCGAATCTTTCTTTCCCAATCAACGGATGGAAAAGCACCTTACACAACTGATGGACTCATTTCATAGAATAATCGACATTGCGGATTTTATCATTCCCGGTCACGATGGGCCATTCTATAATTACAAAAAGGGGATTCACTAATACTTTCTGTTCTCATGAAGCCAATTAACTGCGAAATCCACAAGAGCTCTCATTGAGAGCAGACGACTCTCAGCCTGGCCTATTGTGCCTGGTTGATATTCGATTAGCTCCTCAAATGCATGGCCAATCTGCGGGAAATCTTCGAAGTAATACTGGATCTCTGTCCATGACTTCCACATACGTTCTCCCTTCTCGTAGACCGCCGCTCCCTGTAGTTCTCTTGGGTGATTCTGAAGGGCAGCCTTTACTTCTGCGAGATGGAGCGAAGTATTTGAGCTGTAATCAACACCTATAAGGAGCACCTTTGAATCGAGGTCGTATAGCCTGTCCCAAGGGCTGTCTACTCCAAATGTCATCTCCAGCCTATGAGTCTTCACGATTTCTTTGGCATGCGTTCCCCATGCTGCAACTGATGCCTGCGGATGCTTACTGCGAAAAACATTGGAGAACCGACGAAACGTTTCGGGAATAATACCCACACTGTTGGCTGGTGTAATTGAAGGTTTATAGGCTGGCATCTCTGCACGAATTATGGGCCACCAATCCACAGGAACTGGCGGGGCCGCCCAATGAGTTGGCTCACTGTTCCCTGAGGTGTGAGTTGGCATCACTAGAGTTCCACTTTCAGTGACTACATCCATCAGAGCTTTGATGACTGTCACAGGCCCTCCAACCACCCATCCTATCCTGCTCAGTGAGCTGTGGACAACTACGATATCCTCAGTACCAAGTCCAATTTGATTCAAGTCTTGGACAAGGCTCTGTCTTATGACAGGTGCAATCGTTGCATCAACAACCTTCTTTTGCTTCTCCCATCGCGTCATAGATCCACCAGACACCCGATGGACTGAATCCCTTGTTTCCTATAAGTATCATCAAGTCGGGACTTCGCTCATTCCTCTGAGGCGCTTTTCTTGAAATCTAGCGAGAGTGAGTTAATGCAATATCTCAATCCGGTGGGGTTGGGACCATCATCAAAGACATGCCCAAGATGCCCTCCGCATTTCTTGCAGACCACTTCTGTCCTTCTCATTCCATAGCTGTTGTCTGGCTTTAGATCCACACTCTCCTCAGAGAGTTGCTCCCAGAAACTGGGCCATCCACTTCCTGACTCGAACTTAGTGTCTGACGAGAATAGCTCGTTTCCACATCCTGCGCATACATAAACACCATTCTCTTTATGACGCACATACTTCCCACTGAAAGGGGGTTCTGTTCCGCACTGTCTGAGGACTTTGAATTGCTCAGGATTGAGGGTCAATTTCCAGTCTTCTTCTGTCTTCTCTACCATTTCCACCATGGAACCGATGGTAAATTTATGCACAAAACCTCTTCGAAAGGGGATATTATTCATGCCTCAACTATCCAGGTATACCCGATTTGCGTCCACTCCTCTTCGAAATTATAACTTCGATACAGCCTCGTTGCTGGCTCATTAGATATGTCATAGTTCAGACTGATTGTCTTCATTTCCTCCGCCAGCAGTCTGTCCCTCACAACAGCCAGCATCAACCTAGCATACCCTTTCCTCTTGAAATCGGGATGGACACCTAGTTCCCAGATATGTCCATTATTCGGACCGTGTGTTTGCTTGACCAACGCGAACCCCACTACCTGTTTGCCACTCATCAGGGCTATGGATG
>JAHQWZ010000132.1 GCA_029856425.1 Candidatus Thorarchaeota archaeon | reverse complement strand
GATGGCACAATCGTCAGAGTTGATGGACAAAATCTGAGTGGCACTCCCGAAAACAGAATCAAGAAGCGTCAGAGTCGGAGATGGTAGTATGCCAGAAGCGAAGGTTCGTAACATAGGAATACCCAACGTGAATCCTCCTGAGAAGGTCTGTGATGACCCCAACTGTCCATTTCACGGCAGCCTGCCTGTTCGCGGACGAGTCATGGAGGGCACTGTCACAAGCACAAAGATGTACAAGACCATAACGTTCCAACAGGACTATCTTAGCTTGGTAAAGAAATACTCAAGGTATGAAAGGCGAAAAAGCAAGAAACACGCACATCTTCCACCATGTATTGATGTGAGTATTGGCGACACTATCAAAGCTGTTGAATGTCGACCATTAAGTAAGACTGTGTCTTGTGTTGTGGTATCAGCTACACGAAAGACATTGGATGAGGAGGATTAAGATTTGTCGAGAAAGGTTGGCAGAGGCATCAGGAAGTTCACTCCTAGAATAGCTCGAGGCTTGCCTGTTGGAGCCAAGATTCTTTGCACAGATAACTCAGGTGCAAAGGAACTCAGAATAATTACTGTCTTTGGCTATAAGGGAAAGCTCAGGAAGCTGGGAAAGGCTGGCATAGGGGACAAGGTTAACGTTTCTGTGACAAAAGGTAAGCAAGATCTCAGGAAGCAAGTGCTTCAAGCTGTAATTGTGCGGCAGAGGAAACCCTACCGAAGACCTGACGGAACTTGGATGCAGTTCGAGGACAACGCAGCTGTCCTAATCAAACCAGGTGGAGAACCGCAGGGGTCGGAGCTTCGAGGTCCAATGGCGAGAGAGGTCACTCTGAGATGGCCACGTGTTTCAGCAATAGCATCCAAGATAGTGTGAGGTGTGAAGGATGACAAAGAAGATCAGCCCAAAGTCCCCAGGAAAGCAGAGAAGGCGCATCTACAAGTCGCCAGTACACTCACACAAGAAGATGCTGAAGTGTAGACTTGACGAATTCTTGCAGGAAGAATATGGTCTGCGGTCACTTGTTGTGAAAAAGGGCGACTTGGTCAGAGTTATGCGTGGCCAATTTAGAGATACGGAGGGCAAAGTCGTAAGGGTCGATTATAGCACCATTCGAGTCTATCTCGAGAGTGCGACCACGACCAAGGCCGACGGAAAGGAAGCTCAGATTCCTGTACATCCATCTAATATCATGCTTGTGAAGCTTGAGCTCGATGATGACAGGAAGAGGATAATTGACAATAAGGTAGTCAAAACAGCGGAGAGTGAGTAAATGGCACGAAGAGGGCAGAAAAAGCACCTGAAACGATTGCCAGCGCCAAGGCACTGGCCAATCAAACGCAAGGAAGCGAAGTTCACAACTAGGCCCATACCAGGACCGCATCCAAAGGATCACAGTCTAACGCTGGCCATTGTACTCAGAGAGGTACTCGGCTATGCAGAGAATATGCGTGAAGTGAAAGCGATTCTCAATACGGGTCAAGTTCTAGTCGATGGCAGAACACGCAAGGATCCAAGATACCCAATTGGAATGATGGATGTCCTCGAGATAAAGGGCGCTGAAGAGAAGTTCAGATTAGTCCCCAAGAAGAAGGGTGGCTTGCGACTCGTTTCCATTGATGACAAGGAAGCAGGGTACAAGCTCTGCCGAGTTGAGAAGAAGATGATGGTTCCTGGAGGAAATCTACAAATGAGCCTCCATGATGGCCGCAACCTCTTGCTGCCACAGGGCAGCAAGCCTGTAGACTTCAATACACTCGATACTATTCAGGTTTCTATTCCAGACCAGAAGTACATAAAGACAATTCCAATGGAGAAAGGCTGTTATGCTGTTGTGAGTGAAGGAAAGAACGTTGGGATTGAAGGGAAAATATTAGAGATTGAGAGGCGTTTTGGGACTCACGCTAGTACTGTGACTATCGAGGACTCTGAGGGCAACAGATTCCAGACTGCGCTTGAGTATGTATTCGTTCTGGGCAAGAAAGCGTCCGAGGTTAGTATGAACTCAGGAGGTGCAGCAGAGTGAGTGCAACCTCAGAACAGAATCTAACTCCAAACGAAGAGATCTTCCTGTCTGAATGGAAGGCATATCCAATGAAGGAGCCTTATGTAGCCAAAGTAGTCGTCGACATTTGCGCAGGAGGCGGCGAACCTCTGAATAGAGCTTCGACAATTCTAGAGCAGCTCACAGGCCAAGCACCAATTCAGTCAAGAGCGCGTCAGACAGTGCGCGACTTCGGTATTCGCCGCAAAGAACCAATCGCTGTCAGGGTCACATTACGTGATGAAAAAGCGCACAAATTCTTGGCCAGGGCACTGGAAGCCAAGGAAAATGTGTTGCTCATCCGCAACTGGGATGATGATGGCAATTTTGCCTTTGGAATTAACGAACACATCGACATTCCTGATGTGAAGTACGATCCACAACTTGGCATTCAGGGAATGAACATAACAGTGTGCATTGAGCGCCCGGGTTTCAGAGTGAAGAGAAGGAGAAGACGCAGGACAAAGGTGCCCTATAGACACCGACTTACACCAGAAGAGAGTATGGTATTCATCAAGAACACCTTCGGTGTCGAAATTCTAGAGAAATTGAGGGAACGAACCTACCTGTTCTGAGGTGAGCCATAATGAGTACGAAGAAGGAACGTGTAAAGAGACGCAAGAAAATGGGCAAAGGTAGCCGGAATTGTGTCCGTTGTGATACGCATCGGGCTATAATTCGTTCATATGGACTCAATATGTGCCGTCGCTGCTTCAGAGAAACTGCTGAGAAGCTGGGATTCAGAAAGTATAGTTAATGGAGGCCAGAAAGAAAATGACACTACTAGATCCATTGGCTGATGCGATGTCAAGCATCTACAACAGTGAGATAGTCGGAAAGCCTGAAGTTATTATTCAACCGGCTTCCAGTCTGATAGAGAGAGTTCTGCAAGTAATGCAGACACAGGGCTACATTGGCGAATTCGAACGCATAGATGATGGGATGTCAGGTAGGTTCCGCATTCAGCTTATGGGACGGACAAACAGGTGTGGTGTGATCAAGCCACGACTTCCTGTCAAGCGTGACGGGTTCGAGAGATATGAAAAGAGATTCCTTCCGGCCTACAACTATGGCATCCTAATAGTAACAACTCCACTGGGAGTGATGACGCATCGGGATGCTAAGAATCGCGGGATTGGTGGAAGACTGCTAGCATATGTGTATTAGATGGAGGTCTGACAAATGTCAAGCTACATTTACGAGAAGCGGATTGAAATACCTAGTGAATGTCAGGTTTCTCTTGAGGGGCGGACTGCCACTGTCAGTGGTCCTAAGGGCACTCTGATAAGGACATTTCCCAATCCTCAGTCTGACATCAAAATCGAAGGCAACGAGGTAGTGGCACTTACGGCCATAAGTCGCAAAAGAACCAAAGCGCTTGTCGGCACTACTATAGCGCACTTCCGCAATATGCTCATTGGAGTAAAACATGGCTACGAATACGAGATGAAGATTGTCTATAGCCACTTTCCGATGTCCGTTGAAGTACAGGAAGAACAAGTGCTGATCAAGAACTTCATCGGCGAAAGAGGCATTCGTCGTGCAAGACTGATTGGCGATGTTCAAGTAAAGACCACTGAAGATGAGGTCATCATCACTGGTATTGACATTGAAGCGGTTTCTCAAAGTGCTGCAAACATCCAGTTGGCAACCAGAATCCGAAACAAGGACAGACGCGTATTCCTTGACGGAATCTACGTCATCAGGAAGAGAAAGGGCGAGGATGTAAAATCTATTGTCTAAGGAGGCGTGATTGATGTCAAAGAAACAAGAACTTACAGACGTGCCCGGACTGGGTCCAATAATGCAGGAGAAACTAATTGAAGCAGGGATCAAGACGGTCAAAAAGCTCTCCAAGTCTTCGCCAGAGAAACTGGCTGCCAAGGTTGAAGGACTCGGTGAAACAGGCGCAGCCAAGCTGATAAAGGCTGCTCAGAAGATGGTTTCTCCACCAGCGGATAAGCCTAAGGCAAAGAAGCCTGCAGCTAAAGAGAAACCTAAGAAGATGGAGAAGAAGAAAGCAGAGGATAAGCCTAAACCAAAGCTAGCAGTCAAAAAGCAAGCTGAGAAAAAGCCGAGAAAACCAAAGCCTAGTGCCAGACCAAGAAAGAAAGAACCTAAGACAACACTTCCCCGAGATGCACTCATCGATCAGCGACTATTGAGAATAGCTGAAGCAAAGAGGAAGAGGCAGCCGAAATTCAGACATGAACATGCGCACCGTTGGACACGAGTAAGTGACTCATGGCGAAAAGTGCGAGGAATCGATAGCGCCACAAGAGAGAAGCGTAAAGGCCGCATAGCCATGGTGTCAGCAGGATATCGAAAGCCCAAAGCTGTAAGAGGAATGCATCCCTCTAGATTCATTGAGGTCTATGTTCATCGACCTGCGGATATAGAGGGACTGGATCCTGATATTCACGCAATACGAATTGGCTCCACGGTTGGACTTAGGAAACGTCAGGAAATTATTCAGAAAGCAGATGCCTTGCTACTCAGAGTTCTGAATCCAGGAGCGCCAGAGAGCATTGGCGAAGAGGATCTCTTTACAGACCTCGATGATTTGGAGGTGGACTGAAGATGAAACTCACCACACAGAAGAGACTAGCTGCTGAAGTCATGAAGGTTGGTATGTCAAGGGTCTGGATAGATCCGGATTTCGAGGATGAGGTCTCTCTAGCTATCACGAGAAATGATATCCGACGTTTGGTGGATGAAGGGGCTATACAACAGAGACAGAAGATAGGAGTTAGTAGAGGAAGAGCTCGCCACATTCTTCTTCAGAAACGTAAGGGCCAGAGAAAGGGACCCGGCAAGCGAAAAGGCAAACACACTTCCAAATTGTCTGGCAAGGACCGTTGGATGATGAAGATACGCCCAATGCGAAATGAACTCAAGAAACTCAGAGACGAAGGTAGAATCACAAGGAGAATCTATCGTGATTTGTACCTCAAAGCAAAAGGTAACGCGTTTAGAAACACAGCTCACCTCCGTACCTATATTACTGAACACAAGCTGGAGGCGAAGAGATAATGGCGCATGGCCCAACTTACAAGGTCAAGTTTAGACGTCGCAGAGAAGGAAAGACCAACTACTATAGGAGAAAGAAACTCCTGCAGTCCAAAGGATCTCGTCTGGTGATTAGAAAAACAAACACACGCGTCATAGTGCAAGTAATAGATGCCAAGGTAGTTGGCGACACAACCATAGCATCAGCTATATCTTCAGAGCTTTCGGGATTTGGCTGGTCAGCCGGTGTGGCAAATCTGCCTGCAGCATATCTAACGGGATTCCTTGCAGGACTCAGAGCAAAAGCCCGCGGTGTTAATACTGCCTTAATGGATGTTGGTCTCCACCCACCCATTCGAGGTTCCAAGCTCTATGCAGCCTTGAAGGGTGCGTTAGATGCAGGATTGGAAGTGCCTCACGAACCTGAAGTCCTTCCGGACGATTCTAGAACTTTTGGAGAGCATATCGTTCAAGCCTATCAGTACGCGACTGAAAAGAAGAAAGATGGCCATCACTTCAGCGTTCTAGGTAAGAAGAAAACGAACATCACAACCATACCAAAACAGTTCGACAATACAAAGAAAGCGATGCTGGAAATATCCACGGCCGAACTCAAAAAGAAGAAGAAAGCCGCAAAGAAAGCTGCTCCGAAGAAACCAGAGGCAAAGAAGGAGAAGAAGGAAAAGCCTTCTGAAAAGGCACCTCGTGCAGTACCTAGAAAGCCAAAGGCCAAGAAGCTCGTGTCAAGAGGCAGGGGCAAGAAAAAGGGGAAGCGAGTCAAAAAATAGGAGATGAAGAGTGATGAGTAG
>JAHQWZ010000131.1 GCA_029856425.1 Candidatus Thorarchaeota archaeon | reverse complement strand
CCTGTGATTGCATCATAGGAGGTCTCTAGGACAATTTCAGATAGATACTTCTCTGCAATCTGTTCAAGCCCTCCTTCCCGCATCCGAATTCTGCCCTTTCTGAGCTCGGCAACTAGCTCCTCGTTTGTGTCAATACCGGTTATGTCTAGTCCACTTCTCTTATAGAATAGAGCAGTAGGAAGGCCAATATAGCCAAGCCCCACAATCGTGACCTTGGCCTCTTTGCTCTCAATTTTCTTCAGGAGCATTTTGTGCCCGCTCAACCTATTTGTCTCCTCTATTGTGAGGAGCACCAGTTTATGGCCTTAAAAGTTGTCCATGAAGGAAGGATTGAACTAGCAGTCACACACTCCTTATGGTGGCAAGAGAACATGTTGGCTTTGACAGGTGAAGAGATTGAGGCCCTCATTCGCAGGGTGATTTCCTATCGCCCGCCACAATGGGTGCCGAGGGAAGACAAAATCAAGCGTTTGGAGCTAATCGGTTCTCTATTCCATAATACTCCACCACCAGCAGTGCAAGCGAGCCAAGTTGCAGGAGGTCGTATTGGCTGCAGTACGGTCAGACTAGGCTGGGAGAACGCGCAAAGCATGTCTACTGAGTCGATACAAAGAGCAACCAATATGTTCAGTAAAGCCGTCGATTTGCTGTTGACTGCATTTGTTGATAGCGATACCTTTGGTGCTGGCCGCCGTATTATAGAGCAGCTCGGCCAGTCCTCAACCATTCCACTTGTTAACCTCATTGATGATATCTATGCCCCTCAGCCAGCTCTTGCTGTCATTGCGGCACTATGGGATGGCCTAGGAGGTCTACAGGGTAAGAAGATCGCAATCTCATGGGGATTTGGCACCAGGCACGTTCTGCCATCCACAGCACACAGTCTTTGTCTGATGGGGGCTTCTCTAGGAGCTGACATCAGAGTGGTTTCTCCTCAGGAGTTTCCTCTGTTGAACCGTGTAATCCGTGAAACACAAGTTCGCGTCAAGACTACTGAGGCGACGTTCGGGGTGCGTAACGATTTTGATTCATTTGAAGATGTAGATGCGATATATGCAGTGAACTGGTGTCGATTGGATGACTTCAATCACCCAGAGAGAAACACACAGCGTGCATCCAAGTACAAGGAATGGTATTTCACAAAGGACGTGGTCTCTCCAAAATCACTCTTTGTTACTGATTCGTCAGTTCAGACAGAACTACTGGCTAGTCGAGAATTGATAGATGACGCAAGTAACATCACTCCCGAACTTTTTGCTTGGTTGGTACGAGCCCTTCTTGGATCCATTTCGTATGTGACCCAAGAAGACTCTACCCATAGAAGATTGACATAGGCTTCTAGGAATGGACTCACAGTCCTTTTATCATCAGGCTCCATTATCCATTAGACTATGTGGAAGATCTATCGGCCTGACTCCATCAGGGTATGGAAAGACCCAGAAGTAGTACGCCGGCTCAGAAGGTACAGGATTATTATTGATCAGGAGAAACACGCAAAATACCTGCTTGCTAAGGATGTCGACACAAATATGCCCCTAGATTCTCCGACAGACGAGCTTTGGGAAGAGCATGGGCGCCTCTCAGTGATTCACTCGGACTATGTCGAGAATATCGATTCTGGGACCGAACGGGTTGTGTCTAATTCGAACGCAGAATCATCATTTCTTGATCTCAAGATAGAGATTGCTAACCGAATTCTTCAGGAATGTCATTTCTGTGAGCGGAAATGTGGAGCTGACCGTACCATGGATGAGAAAGGCTGGTGCAAGCTAGGAAGCGAGTCTAGAGTTTCATCAGCATTCCTCCATTCAGGTGAAGAAGCCCCCTTGGTGCCTAGCGGGACCATATTCTTCTCTTCATGCTGTTTCGGCTGTGTCTTCTGTCAGAACGAAGATATCTCAACCAACCCAAACTCAGGACAAGTCATAACTACTATGGAGCTGGCCATCCTTGCTGAAGCACTATTCAGGGATGGTGCGCTGAACATTAATTATGTGGGCGGAGATCCGATACCCAACACTCATACCATCTTGGGATCTATGCCGCATCAGACATCCAATATGACGCAACTATGGAATTCAAACCTCTATTGCTCAGAGGCTACTATGAAACTTCTTGTAGACGTTTTTGATGTCTGGCTACCTGATTTCAAATATGGCAACAATGCTTGTGCAGAGCGACTATCTGGAGTCAAGAACTACTTCAACGTGGTTTCCAGGAATCATTCTCTAGCCTATAAGCATGGAGAGGTAATTGTCCGTCATCTAGTCATGCCCAATCACATTGAATGTTGCACATTTCCAATCCTCGAATGGATTGCCAAAAACATGCCCAATTGCCTGGTCAACATCATGGGTCAATACCGACCGGAACACAAGGTTCGCAGGGATCGAGAGCAGTATCAAGATATATCCCGAAGGGTCAGTGGAGAAGAGATGCAGCTTGCCCAGGCAAAAGCCGATTCGCTTGGAATCTGCTGGCGACCTGTGAGCTAGAATGCTGATTCCTCGATCATGTGATCTTCTATAATTTCTGTATCATCGCAAGCACTTAGCAGTTCATCCATTGATTTCGTGGTCGCTCTTCCATTTAGATCCTCACAGTCCTTATAGAACAACGTGACCAAGACACCGGCGCCCTTAGCGGATTCGATGGCAGGCACGAAATCACTGTTTCCCGTCACGAGAATTGCTGTATTGATTTGCCTGCTCCATGCCATTCTCATCAGGTCAACCGTTAGTAGGACCTCAACACGCTTTTGGTAGAACTCTCCAGTGTGCAGATTAAAGGCAGTCTTGCCCAAGCGGACCTCGAACCTATTGAGCCTAGTCAGACTATTTACAAAACGCTCATGGTTCGCTTTTCTTCTCTGTTCCTCTTCTGTGGGAGGACTGCCTTCGTATGGCGCGCAGTCATAGACGTACGTTCTGAACCGCTCCTTGTTTCCACAGAGGAGATCTGAGAACAACTCGAAGTTTATGCGGGGCTCTGAGAAACAGTGTTTTAGCACCTTGCCAAAAATACCCTATATCAATGAAGACGGCGGCTCTCTCCATTGCATATACCTCCACTCACGACAGTCTGTCTATGACGTGCAATACCCCTAATCTATATTGTAGATGTGATACTGTTAACTCTTCTTATTGACGATATTGACTCAATGTGACATCTCAGAAGTGTCATGTCATAACATTCTAAAGAACGGCGTCTGATTCCCCATATCATGTGTCTTGCAGTTCCTGCCCTTGTTGAGAGCATTGAGGGCGATTACGCTGAGGTCGACTTCGGAGGGGTTCGAAAGAAGGTCTGTGTCACACTCCTTCCAGGACTAAAGACTGGAGAGTATGTCATTGTACATACCGGTTATGCCATAGAGCGATTGAGACCTGAAGAGGCTGAAAAAAGAATTGCACTCTGGGAAGAAATGGCACAAATCTCCGACGAGTATGATTAGCGTACTAATCTGTTCTTTCAGAAAATGCTATCAAGCTTCTTTTGATGTTTGAATTGAGCATCAATGACAGACACTCTTGAATCCATAATGGAAGCGTTGAAATCTCGCATCAATACCGAAGATACCACTACAAGAATATCTCAAGATGAGATTGAGGCACTCATCCCCAACACAGTTGTGGTGATGCCAGCTGGGGGGAAGGGCACTAGAATTCGCGCTGAAACCCAGAGTGAGGGCATCAATAAGGTGATGATCACCATTGATGGATCCCAGAGTATGATCGAGAAGACCATTAGTGATTATGCAGCCGTAGGCATTTCCAAGTTTGTTGTGCTCACCGGATTCCTTGCCGAAAAAATCGAGGAACACCTAGGAGACGGTGCCAAGTGGGATGTTGAAATAGCATATTCACGGGACCCTGAAGGAAGAAAAGTTGGGAACGCAGGGGCAATCCTTCATGCATTGAACAATGGTGCAATAGATGACACATTGACTGCAATTGTACACAATCCCGATGACATGATAATAGGCCTCAAACGTCCATATGGAGAGGTGTTCCTAGAGGGACATCTGAAAGGCAAGAAGAACGGCTGCGTCAGCACTTTTGTGGTTGTACCTGAAACTCCATTTCAGTACTCGGGAATGATTATTGACAAAGGGAAGGTCTCAGATATCACCAAATATCCGCCTGTCGCTATTCCCGCACATACTGGTATCACTCTCTTCGATCCAGAGGCCTACGATTATTTCAGGCGACTTGTGTCTCTTGAAAAGGAGTCATCATTTGAGAATGTTGTAAGTCCTGTCTTGGCGAAAGAGGGACGACTCTACGCTGTCAATATTCCTTCTGAGAATTGGATTCCTGTCAATGATCTCAAAGGAATTGAAGCAGCAAGAGCGGCCTTGCAGCGTTCCAATTGATTTATCAGCATAGACTCTCTCCTTCTGCCTTCCAGAACCTTCATAATGCGCGGCACACCCGATAGCTCCATCAGGTGTGGATCGTTTCTCTTGAGGTGCGCTTTCATCCATGAAGACGGTGATAATACCAACGCTCAATGAAGAGGCAAACATTGGGCGTCTCATTCCCGCTATCTTTGACCAGTTGGGTGAGGACGAGGTCTCAGTGGTTGTTGTAGACGATGAAAGTGTAGACCGAACATGTGAAGTTGTAGAGCGATTGGGTGAAGAATACAACGTCAAACTGCTCGAACGCAAGGGAAAGCGAGGCATCTCGAGCGCCGTTCGATATGCTTCAAGGATCGCTGGAAATGGACATATTGCTGTCATGGATGCAGACTTCTCACATCATCCAAAGTACCTGCCTGCATTGTTCAAGAAGATTGGTATAGGCTATGACATTGCAGTAGGCTCAAGGTATGTGACTGGAGGTGGCGTGGATGGATGGCCCAGTTACAGACTCTTCCTCAGCTTGGGTGCAACAGCACTCGCAAAGGTGCTTTTCCAGTTCCCCATTAGAGATCCAATGAGCGGCTATGCTGCGTTCAAATCGAGTCAGATTCTAATCGACGGTATTGCTGACTCAGAATCGAAATTCCTGATAGATGTGCTAGCGTCGATAGACAATCTTCGAATTGTTGAAATTCCTATCGTATTCCGGAACCGCAAACTGGGATCAAGCAAGCTCTCTGGTGTCACTCTCTTGGGTTATCTCAATCAGATTATGACACGATACCTACTGCGTAGCAACAGGAGATCGTGGATGAACAAGATATCTGCTTTGGAGCTACCAGTTGATCCCGTACAATTGGCATCCCTTCCACAAACTGATATAACCCGTCAATAACGCACCTCAAGCGTTTCAGGAAGGTGGCGGTCTTGGAGTCCATTGATTCAGAGGGCAAAGGCGAACTTCTTGATAGAGTTCTCTCTGGACAGGGTCCAAAAATCCTCCTCATTGCAGTCATAGCCAATATCGTCCCAGCTTTTCTTTTGCGATTTGTTGGGAGTGTGATGTATCAATTCTTTATTGTGGTCTTTCTATGGACTGCACTATTCATTTTCACAATCGCGATTGCCATAAAGATGAACGGGATAGAGGGAATACACTCGATCTTCAGTGTATCATCAAAGTTCTCCCTACCAGTATTATTGCTTCTCACTCTGGTTCCTCGTCTAGCATGGATTGGCTCAGAATTCCTCATCTCTCTTGATGCAATATGGTACATTGACTTCGGGAAGTTCATGTCATGGGGAGCTATGCCATATGCCGATTTCTATTTTCCATATCCTCCAATCTTCGGATACTTTGTCTACGCTATCATGCTAATTGCACCTTCGGTGGATAGCTATAGAATTCTAGCGGTCATTTTTGATGTAGCTATCGTGGTTGTGCTATGGCAGATGGTGCGGTCTAGCGTCATTAAGGATGAATTTCGCATTGCT
>JAHQWZ010000130.1 GCA_029856425.1 Candidatus Thorarchaeota archaeon | reverse complement strand
CGGGCTGCCAAATTTGCCTGCAAGACTCTCAGCTAGTGCGAAACCCTCTTCCCTAGTCACCGGCTGGTCTCCTGCATCTTCTTCGAATTCTTTCACCAAATCTGTTTTATTGGCAACAATGACGATTGGAGGCACCTCTTCAGTGGTGATAGTCGCTTCTTTGAGCCAGAAATCGATGGACTCAAAGCTCCACCTATCTGAGGCAGCATACACGATAATCAGTGCTTCTGCTTCATTATAGAATTCATTTCTCGATATCTTTGACTTTACTGCTTCATCAAAAGACCAGACATTTACTCTCACTCTGTGATTCTCTGTTTCGACGACCTTTGTGTGGATATATGGCTCGCCACCAAGTGCATCTTCATCCACAGGCTCAAGATCCGCTTTCCGCATCAGACTCTGTTTCCCAACACCTGCCTCACCCAAAATGAGAATCTTTGATTGGACCAGAGGCTTGACAACATGAGCTGGAGTAGCCTTGACAGCCGGTTCTTCTGTCGCAACTTCGGATATGGGCTCCTCCTTTTCCTGAACCTGATCTAATTCCTGAAATATCTCTTCTTCCAGCTTGTCCTCATCTATAGATTCTGCCACAACTTCAATCTCTGAATCTGGTTGGTCTGTTTCTTGAACTGCTTCAACCAGCTCTGGCTTAGTTGTTTCATCTTCGGATGAGGGCACTTCTACCTCTAGCTCTTCGACTTCATCAACTCTCTCTGGCTCTTCAATTTCCTCAACCTTGCTATCATCAGATGATAGAGGAGTTGTTGCGAAAGTTGTTGGAGCTGAGGTTATCTCATCGGAACCTCCAATGTTAATTCTAATCCCGGGTTTTTCTGATTGCTTCTGTTCCTGGGTCACAGACTCTGGTTTAGTCTTGGGCTTTGCTGCCATAAAGGAGTCGCTCAGCGATTCCACAGCATTAAGTGCGTCTGCGATATCTGTGAAATCTTCTCCATCCAGAACGGTCACTCCTGGAACATCAAGCTCAGGATTCTCGACAAACGTGGCTGCTGTGTCATCAGTTGGTGCCTTTTCAACTCGAGCCTCCATAGCTTCTTCCTTAGCGATAGGAATTGCTGCCTTAAGCTCAGGTTTTGGTTTGGGTGGTTCTGGTTTTTCCTTGGGAGAAGCCGCCTCCAAATCCTGCGCAGTGACTATCATCTTTGCTGTTGGTAGCCCTATTCGGACAAGAACCTCTCGTAAAATACCAGGAGCAAGAATCTTTCTTCGCACTCGGAAGAACATTTCAACCTCTTCAAGCACGCTTTCAAATGATCTGTGTTTGGTGGGTATCTTCTTTTTGACAACTCCTTTATCTCGTATCTCAATATAGCCTGGAATGAGCGAAACGCCAATGGTAGTTCCTGGTACTATCAGCTCACACTACACTCCAACAACTAGATGTCAACCGACTGCCAGATTTGTTTCTTAACTGTTTCTCCGACTTTGTACAGAAATTAGGTGATTCTCTCAATTAATCATGGAGCTTTCCTATCGCATTCACATTCCAATCCTAGATTCCTTCTCATGTTCCGTCTCTCCTCTTCATTGGACTTCTCAGCCATTTGCCGGATTTGCTCTACTATGAGGTCTGTTAATGATGTGACCGTTTCGTCAGAAGGAGTTTCCATGAAATCTACAATGTTGGATTTAATTTAAAGCTCTACCAATGAAGCAATCTACTCAACTGGAGGCCATCAACGCAAATACAGAAAGAATTATGACCACCTTGGATTTTCACTGCGTTGAGGTGTCTGGATGTCTGAGATTGATTTTCGTGACTACGTAGAAGTCATTAGAGACTGGCCTGAACCGGGACAGGCTGTGATAGACATAAGCAGGCTGCTTGAGAACCCTGCAGTCTTTGATAAAGCAGTAGTTACTTTAGCCAAGCCATTATTGGAGGTCAAGCCAAACAAGATTATTGGTATAGACCTGAGAGGGTTGGCATTGGGGAGTGCAGTTGCGTATTACCTTGGATGTGGCATTGTGCCTGTAAGATCTATCGCCTACTTACCTGAAGACTACGCACGACCTGTAGAGCTTCTACCTACCAGCAGGTTTACAGATGGGCGCCTTGCTTTGGTGTCTGATTCAATTGATGCAGGAGATAGGGTAGCGATCGTTGATGACTGGCTAATCAATGGAACAACTGTCTTGGCTGTCAAGAAGGCGGTCGAGAAGCTTGGCGCAGTAGTCGTCGGAATCGTATGTGTCATTAATAACCTCTCTGAAACTAGAAGGAAGCTACTGGGTCGCCCAGAGGTTCAATCACTAATTGAGAATCTTGAAATTGACACCATTAGACCTCTGGATTAGGCCTACATTAATTGCAGCTATCTAAGAAAGCGCCGCAGGTTCTTGAAGAAGTGGTCATATACTGCAGTGGATTTGTATCTGAACAAATTCTATGGTGTCAAAGCTTCTCGTAGGCATACATAGAGGAATCGGCCAAAAAGACGATATGCATCATTTCTACCAGCAGAAGCTTCAGACATCATTGCAGACACGGTGTCCTGGAGCACTGAATCCCTAGCGCCAATTTCGAACAGCGTATTTGCGAAGACACCGGTGAATACTTTTTGTACAATTAGTTGTGACTTTATTTCCTTACCAAATTCTGCCATCCATTGTGTCTGGTACTTGCCTAGGTCTGAATCGTCCAGAGCATCATTTTCGAGATTTCTTGCAAGAATTGCAGCGGCAATCTTACCAGCTACCATTGCGTGAGCAATTCCGCCTCCTGTTATCGGGTTGACCATGCCTGCAGAATCACCAACGAGTAGGCAACGCTCTGAGTAGGATTTGGCAATTGTTCCACCAGTGGGCAGTAGCGCCCCTTTTAATGCATTGAGTTCTGCTGATTTAGCGATATAGCCATCACGCTTCAGCATCTTGATGAATGATTCAAAATAACGTAGGAGACCCTTCGCATATCTTCCCACTATTCCGAGGCCAATATTAATCGTATCTAGTTTGGGAAAAATCCAGCCATAACCCGGTAGACCTCCAAGGTTTGCGAAGAAATGATATTCGAGTTCCTCAGAATATCTCTCGATTATGTCCCTAGTTTTAGCGGGTATTTCAACGACTCTACAAGCAGTTATATGATTAGATGGCCATTTAGCATTCAATTGAGTTTCTCGAGCTACCATACTTGTTGATCCATCAGCGCCTACTATCGCGCGAGCAGTAACATGGTCTCCATTAGTCAATTCCACTTTCACGGAATTTGCATCTATTTGTAATGACTTTGCCCTGATTCCCATCTTTGGTTCAGCACCATATTCTAAGGCTGATTCCAGAAGTACATTGTCAAAATCTGTTCTTAGAGCCACAGCCATATCCGCTCGTCCACGGAGGACTGTCTTCTGGTTAGAGGAATGAATAACCCCCACTCGGCATACGCCCCTTAGAAAATCTCCTTGTCGTTTCCTTAGATATGGAAACTCATCAACCAAGCGCGGGGAGAATCCACCTCCGCAAGGCTTGTCACGGGGAAAGCGGTCTTTGTCGATCAGACAAACTTGATATCCCTGTTTAGCTAGGTATCTAGCTGTTGTTGATCCGCCTGGACCTGCTCCTATAACAGCTACATCATACAATTCTGGAACCTAGCCTTATCGGTGTTCGCTGACCTATTTTGCCTTACGCTTCATAGTGAAGCTTATGTGCTTGATGTCGCATCCAAACCAGACGGTTGATGAGCGGATTTATTGGTAGACGTAGAACGCTAAGAGCAAAGGTTCGGTCCAATGCAAAGCTGGATGGCTGGCTGCACATATTCGTCAGCTTAGTTTTGGTTCTTAACATCTCATTGATTCTCTACACGATGTTATCTGTTACGGTTCGTATGTCCTTAGCAGGGATTGGGTTACTTGATTCGCTTCCTATTGTGCTTTATATTCTGCCTCTCATCATAGTATTACCACTTATGGTGAGGGCGTACTATAAGGACCGATTTGCTCCCGTGAACTTTGCCATTTTACTCATTGCGACTGTTTTCTTCGGAGTTCTTTCAATTCTTGTGCATGGGTTCATCATCTTCCTCATTCTGAACGTCTTTACTCTGTGCATTATGTTCCTTATGGGTCGTTTTCGACCCCAGACCAGTATCCGTCAAGTTGGCAAAAAGACCTGTGTCATATTGCTTATCGTAAATCTACTTGGATTGAGTTTTCCAGTGACTACGCTGGTGCTAGGTCAAACACCGATTGCTTTGATAGAGCATACTGGTGAGATGAATCTGACGCTTGAAGTTCCACTGGCTGATTTTGATTTCGGCTACTCTGAACTAGAACCTAGTGCATCACTTTTACAGAATCTAAGTTCAGCCGGCGTCAGATTGGACCTTCATCTTTTGGAGGGGAATACTGATTCAACGAATCGGCTAAGGAACTGGCTAACTGCACTAAATCAATCATCAATCACCTACACTGTAACCATGACTGCGCCAAGAGAGTCATTCTTTGAAAATGGGCTTGATTCGCTTGGGATCACGTCTATTATCCAAGAAGTCTATCAGAGTCATCTTGATTCGTTGCAGTTGCTATCGTCTGAGCTGGAATACCTAAATATGACGCAAGTTCCTTACTGCATTTATTTCGATATGACATTGTCAGAACCTGAGTGGCAGGCCCTTATGGCAAGAATACGAACTCTGAACCTGCCCGGCTTCTCCAGTCTGGTTCGCTCGTCATTGGATGCCCTTGATGTAAATGCCTTAGAAACCAGCGCAGCAATTCTTGTTAGTGAGTCTGAATCATCTGATTTGAGTTCTGGCGTATTAGTGGAGTCTTTCATTATTGACGACCTTCAGGATTTGGACAGTTTGGCTATGAAGTTCTGCGGTCAAACTGTTCAGACTCTATCCGGATGGGACAAGATACAGGTTGACTGTTCAAGGTCAGGTTTCTCCTACGAGATGGATGGAGATGTAGGAGAATACCTTTCTCATTCATTTTCAAGAACAATTGCGCAATATGGTCCAAACTGGTCAATGCGACTTGGAGCAGTTGGTAATGAGTCTGATCTTCATTCCAGGCCCAATCTAGTTTACAACACTCTGGAGAGCATAGCAGACGATCTGGTGATATCTGAAGGAAACGGAGTGTCATCATTAACTCTTGAGTCCTTGCCTTTACTCATTACAACATTTGGTCAGGATGCAGTTTCCAATCTTATGACAGCAGTAGATAAAGTTTCACAAGTTGCTGTAACATATACATTTAGAATCTACGCATTTCGAGCTGTGTTCATAGCAATTGACTCGTTTGATTCGCTCATGTTTTAGGTGATTTGAGATAGACCTCGAAAACGCCCATCCAAATCTCACTCGTAGGCTCTGCTCTTATCAGTATGTCACCACCAAAATTCACACTCAGGGGTTTGGCTGTGCTTTTCTTCCACACATCTGAGAAGATGAGCGAGTGAAGGTTGTTCTGAAAGTCTTCAGTTACTTGAGATATTTTCGTTTCGATGAATGCCTTGTCGATTCCAAACTGCGACAAGTCTTCTGTTGTTCTGAAGAGGCGTTCTTCATTTACTGCTCCAAGCTTCTTGTCGAAAGTGTAGCCGATTCCTCCAACGAAATAGAATACTCCATGCGGGACGGCGCTTTCATCGCCCATGACAATGATATCGTTTCCAGTCAAAGTGATATAGAGAGGATCTGCAACTTGAAATGCAATAGATGCGGCTTCGACGGATATGTCATCCATCTTGAGCGTCTTTTTCAAGAAATCACTGAGTGTAGACACCCTACTGTCAAAATTGAATGGAGTGAAGTCACCCATATGGACTACATTCCTTGCCTTGCGAACAAGCACATCGATTATACGTTGACATTTCTTTAGAAAATCCACACGCTCCTGATACGCATCA
>JAHQWZ010000129.1 GCA_029856425.1 Candidatus Thorarchaeota archaeon | reverse complement strand
ATTATATGACCAAGCACACCTATCAACAGCATGCACGCAAAAGGTATAGCTAAAATCATCAATGTCCAGATTACAGGAAGCACCAATGTGAGATTGTTGAATGGTGAAAGCAGTAATGTCACGACGTAGTCATCTATAGAACCCGGAAAGAAATTGAACTGTCCTGGTGCACTGGGATTATTGTATGAGAAGTGAAGGGTGATCGCCATAACTGCTCCGACAAATGCGCCTGTCACGATTGCTCCTGACATCAGACTTCCAGCGAGGTCTGCCAAACGCATACCCTTACCGGCTTCAGGCTCAGATGACTCGCGCTTAGCAAGTTTCTCAAATGTCTTCTTGTATAGAACTACAGCGAAGTCCTCCACCAGAGGAAGTATAATGATTGCGAAGAGGATTGGTGGGAGCGCATAGATGAAACCGTCTATGAAGTACTGTGTCACATACCCCAATATTTGGTTCTGGGAGAGTGAGAGTGTACTGACTAATAGTGTAGAAGATAGAGCATTGAACACACCACTTACGATTACAAACAATGATAGTAGAATATTAAGTCTGAAGAACCAGCCAAGTACTCCACGCATCATCTCCGAGCCAAGATCGCGTTCACCGAGGTGCAATCCAGCTCCTTTTGCAATGCGATTAGATGCGGGATAGCCAAAGCGGTAAATCCAAGTCAGAAAGATGAAGACTCCAATAACATATGGATTGGGGAAGTAATCAAAACTTTCTGTATGAAGGAATGCGACATATTGAACAACATCACCAACATACGCACCTATTGAGGGCAAGACTGTTGCTAATCCTATGATGAGATAGTCCTTCCATCCTTCCCGCCAAGCTTTTCCAAGTACTTGTGGATCTAGAGGCTGTGGTTCAACTCCTTCAAATGTGATATGATTCAATCTGTTTCTGAATCCGGAGTAGCCATCAGTCTGTGGCTCGCTACCAACAATCCTTCGAATGAGATTGCTAAATCGCACCTTTAGGGGATCTTGGAGTCTCAGCTTTAGCGCCAACACAACCATTCCAAAAAGGACAGCGAAGAAGGACACCATAACCCAAGTCAGATACTGCTGGAGCGTATTAGAGAACTGGAATATGAGATCAATAATGAAAACCCACATCAATCCTCCACCGTCAATCTCCGTGATAGCAGGTGAGATTGGGTCTAGAAACAAGATGTTGAAGACGACGAATGTCGCAGTTAGAGCATACATGAGGACAATGAAAGCCTCAATGAACCTGCTTCTTCTCTTGTTGAAGAAGAGTAGGTACACAAATGTAACAACTAATGGCGACATAAATTCAAAGATCAAAGTGAGGGGCGTCAGCTCGGCCGTAACACTGCACCTGGTCCTGCTATAGAACTGAAACAAGTCACGGCTAATTCAAAAAGCTTCGTTGGACAGACCTAAAGCCCAGCGCTCAATGATGAGACTTATATACTATAGTTAATTATCCACACGCGATTCAACAAGTGTGTTGAGGAGAGAACATTGGAAATTAGTAAAGAACTAGAAGAGATGATGAATGACCAGCTCAACTTCGAGATTTACAGCGCCTACATCTATCTGGGCATGGCTGCATATTTCGAAGACCTGAATCTTGGTGGAATGGCACACTGGATGGAGCTGCAATTCTTTGAAGAGTTTAACCACGCAATGCGATTCTATCGGCATATCTTTGAGCGCGGTGGAAGGGTTGATTTGCGAGAGATCAAAAAGCCCCAGAAGGACTATGCCTCAATAATTGATGCATGGGAAACCGCCTATGAACACGAGAAGCTGGTTACGTCAAGAATCTACAAGATTGGAGAACTAGCAGAGACAGAAGGAGATCGCGCCGCACTAACCATGCTCAATTGGTTCTACACGGAACAGGTAGAGGAAGAAGAAAAGACCATGACAATCCGTGACAAGTTGAAGTTCATTGGAGACAATATTCCAGGCCTTTACCATCTAGACCAAGAGCTGGGCGCCAGACCGCCCGTTACACCTCCGCCAGCAGAGTCATTTGCACCTTAGAAAGCCGCAGGACTCCACAATACCCGGTTCATCGTACAGGCAATGAACCGGATTGACACTTTTTTACACAAGTAGGATACTACTTATGTCACTTTACCATCGCAAATTCTGGTGAATCAGCCGTATGCTACCAGAAGAGTTGGTCGAGACCGTCAATAGAATCGTTTCCGGAATGCGAGCAAAGGACTACGTGACATCAATCTCAAGTTTTCACAGAATTCAAGCCAGTCCTGGGATTCATGAGGCAATCGAATATCTCAAGACGGAGATAGAGAAGGTCTCAGATTCAAAGGTTGAGGTATTCCACTACCCCGCTGATGGAAAGCGACAGATAGAAACTTTCGTGGCACCATTCGGATGGTTTCCTTCTTCTGGTACTCTTGAACTTATAGAGCCAGAAAGCAAGCTGTTGGCAGACTTTCATGCAGAGCCAATCTCACTCATAGCACACTCTGTCACTGCAGATATAGAGTCTGAAGTAGTATATGTAGGAAAAGCACTGTCCCCTGAACACTTGGAAGGGAAAGACATCAAGGGGAAGGTCGTACTTACAGAGAATCTAGCAAGGATTGCATTCAAGCCGCTGTGTGTTATGGGAGGCGCTGCGGGACTTCTCACCTATGTTCCTCCATCAGGTCAGGACGAAATAGCATCCCTCCGAAGATATGATGCATTCTGGCCTGGTCCAGACGAGGGCAAGACCGGGGCTTTTGGATTCTCTCTTCGCCAGAAAGATGGTCTTAAACTAAAGGAAATGCTTGAGAGCGGCAAGACAGTCAAAGTACGGGCGAAGGTGGATGCAGCACTCAAGGCTGGAAAGACTTCTGTTCTTTCTGCAATAATTGAAGGGAAAGACACAAGCAAGGAGTTTTGGCTAATTGCTCATGTGTGTCATCCTCATGAAGGAGCAAATGACAATGCATCAGGTAGCGGTGCGCTAATGGAGGCATTGAGGGCAATTTCAGGTATGATTCGGCGAGGAGAAATCCCTCAACCGGAATGCTCTCTTCGATTCCTGTGGGTTCCAGAATGGTCTGGGACCATCGAGTTTATTCAGAATGAGAAATCCATCCTGAACAGGTGCCTAGCGGTTCTCAATTTGGATATGGTTGGTGCAGATCCTGCCAAGTCAGGTTCGGTATTGCATCTATTCAGAACTCCGTTCTCTCTGCCTACCGCATTCAACAATGTGGTGAAGTACTGGCTGGAGAAAGAGGGAAAGCGCAGCGTGGACAGATCACTCGGAGGCACCATGGCTCCGCTGCCATTTGCGTATTCAATCTATTCGGCTGGAAGTGACCACTTCATGTTTACAGACAAGACTGTTGGAATCCCGGCAGTAATGTTGAATCAGAGCCCTGACAGGTTTTACCACACATCCACGGATACAATTGACAAAATCGATCCAAATCAGATGGCATATGTCACTCGAATTGCTGTGCTATCAGCACTCACCTATATGCTCCCTAAGTACGTATGCAAGGAGATTCTTCTGACTTGCGCAAGAGACGAGTCTATGGAGCTAATGCGAAGGGTCTTGCATGGAGGTGTAAGGAAATTAGCAAGATGTCTGGGAGACCCCGAGGAAGTCTATCCAAAGACACTAAGATGGCTAGGTCGTGCTCATGACCTAGGCCAAGCAACTCTTGATATTGCCGCTCTGGAGTGGCATCTAATATCAGAACAGAAATCCTTCTTGGAAGCACTCAAGACAAGCCTCCAGATGACCTATACAACCGAAATGGTTGCGGCCAGGAAAGCCTACGAAGGCGCTTGTGCTGAAGTTGGTCTCGAAGCCCAAAAGGATGATCAACTGATAGTGGATACCGTGTCACTTGGTATTGCAGTGCGTCGAAAGGTAAGATATCCAGTCAACATTAGCTATTTTGGAGAAAAGCTTGCTCACAAAACAGACAGATACATGGAGCTTCGCAAATCATTAGACCGAATGTTTGAGCGGATAGACGAGTTGGTCAACTTATCGGAAGAGTGGACCACTCTGGATGAAATATGGGATTCACTATGCTTCCAATTCGGTAACTTCGAGATAAAGACCCTTGTGGAGATTGTGGAAGATTTGACTTCCATAGGACTTATTGATTCCAAAGAAACTGAATCAGCTTAGACCAACGCGTCAGCCACAACAAAGAAGTACTCTACATGTCAGAGTCATTGCCAATATGCTATAGGAGAGTGCTGAAACTGCTGGACTCTGTTGGTCTCTATGAGAAAGTGGTCTTTGCAGGAACCTTCGATCATCTACATGAGGGGCATAAACATCTGCTTCGTGCAGCCAGTAGGCTGGGAAAGAAAGTGGCCATCGGTCTGACTTCAGATAGAATGCTGGATAGAAAGTCCAAGAGGCACCTAGTGCAGACCTATGCAGAAAGACATGGAGAGTTGGAGACCTTCCTGAAGGCCGAGAGTTTCATAGGCAAATGCTCAATCTTTCCCATTGAAACTGTGGAAGGGGGAGCAGATGAGATGGAAGATTTGGATGCCCTGATTGTTTCTGATGAGATCAAAGTCGTACGCAATGCTTTTCAGATAAACGACAAACGAGTTAGAAATGGTCTGAATAGATTCCACATTATTGTTATTCCTAGAGTCAGAACTCCAGACGGTAGACCATTATCTTCATCCAGAATCAGAGATGGCGAGCAATTTGACGAGGACACCTTGGTATATTAATCGGTCAAAGGGATGAAATGCTGTGACTTAAGATAGAACTCCTGAAAGTGAGGATTGTCTGTCAACTCGACGTAGCTTACTCTCTCAGGCACACTCTCAATATCTGACCGTAATGCTGAGTCGATAATAATCATGTCAGCCCCCTGAATTGCACCTCCCTGCATCTGAACCATCTTGGCATTTTCAAAGATCGGAAATAGACCTATGCGGTTTGCATCATCGAGATTCAGAGCTGTGCCGAAAGCCCCAGTGAGGAAGAATCGATCAACCTCGGATGATGAACACTGTGCTTTTCTAAGCAGGAGACGTATAGCTCCAGAAATGGCTGCTTTAGATTGTTGCAGCATTCTCACATCAGCTTGAGACAAGAATATAGGCCGCTTCGTTTCAGAGCTGAATGCATCTGCAAGAATAAGACGCGTCCCACCCGACTCCACTGTTAACCACTCAGACGAAACATCTCTACGAAGAGAACCCTTTGTATTCATTAGGCCTGCATCCAGAAGACGCGCTATTGCTGAAATTGCCCCAGACCCACAGATTCCTTTTGGCTTTCCGCCACCTATCACATTGATATTAGGAACATAATCAATCCCCAATTGGAGTGAGGAGATGGCACCTAGTTCCGCCTGCATACCACATTCGAGAGACATCCCTTCAAAGGCAGGACCAGAGGCAGCTGACGCCATCCACAGCCCACGCCGGGTATGGACTGCAATTTCGGTATTTGTGCCCACATCGATTGCTACCATATTCTCCTCAGATTCAAGGGCACCAGAAACGATTAGCAGCATAATTGCATCCGGTCCTATAAAGGACTCCACAATCGGCGGCGAGTAGCAAATGGCATCCTCACTCAGAGGTAGTCCGGCATATTGGGCAGCTATTGAAATGACTTCCTTGTCTGTTGCAGTGAATGGTGGGCTAAGAAGGGAGTCGATGGATAATCTGTAGAAAAGATGATGCATCACTGTATTGCCCACTATGACAGCAATCCCGATAGAGCTGGCTTTAACATCTGCACGCGATGCCATTGCTAGGACTCCATCAGATACTGCGTCCCTCACAATATCAGTCATAATTCTGGCATTCTTCTCTCCTTTTCTGTAGAAGTCAATCCTTGAAATCACATCCAGTCCAAATTCCATCTGAGGATTTGGCACAACTTCGGTTTCCACT